>NZ_JBFUIN010000068.1:0-13664 GCF_056401855.1 Bacillus sp. P4_D3 | reverse complement strand
GTATTCAATAGGTTGGCTTGCTAAAATAAATGAAGCACTACAATATTATGAACCGCTTAAAGAAGAAAAACATTCTATGGAGTGGCTTATAAAAACGCAAGAACGTTTGCAAAAACGTGTGAAGGAAGGGCCGTTTACAGCAAAATGGATTGATTTATATTTAGAAGAAGCTTTACGAAAAGGTATAAAAGAAGTTGGTATTGTTGATCATTTATATCGTTTTCGCGAGGCGCAAGGATATTATGAGAAATATGTAGATATTAGTCATTCAAAGCTTGGTCGTTTACAGAAGGAATGGTTAGATCAAGTAAGAGTAACGTCTATTTCTGAATTTACAAAGGCGATTGAAGATGCAAAAGAGCGATGGAGTAAACGGGGGATAACGCTTAAGCTTGGAATTGAAGCAGATTATTTTATCGGCGGGGAACAAGAGTTAAAAGGTTTGCTAGCACTAGGAGACTTTGATTATGTAATCGGTTCGGTCCATTTTATAGATGGATGGGGATTTGATAATCCAGATACGAAAGAGTATTTTGATACGCATGAGTTACATACTTTATATCACACGTTTTTCGCTACAGTTGAAAGTGCCGTTCGTTCTGAGCTCTTTGATATAATAGCTCATCTTGATAACATAAAAGTATTTAATTACCGGTTAGATGAGAATAAACAGCTTTCTTATTATAAGGAAATTGCTCGTGCGTTAGTAGAAACAAATACCGCAACAGAAATAAATGCGGGATTGTACTATCGCTATCCTGTGCGCGAAATGTGTCCAAGTCCGCTTTATTTGCAAGTATTAGCTAAGTATGGAGTTCCGATTACTCTATCCTCAGATGCTCATTATCCGAATGATTTAGGAAAGTATGTGGAAGAGAATATAAAGACATTACGCAATCATGATATTTCTCACATAGCTACATTTACGAAACGAGTAAGAACGATGAGATTGCTTGAAGAAGAAGTAACAATTTCAAAATAAAACACGATTTTTTGATGAAAACGACCCTTTTTGTTCAAAATAAGAAAGAATGAAAAGGAGGGTGGAAAATGGCGAAACAACAAAATAAACAAAACGTACAAGCGGCAGATCAAGCGTATACTTCTGAAACGAATAATACAGCTAACTCAGTTATCGAGGAACAAATTAGTGATACAGTTGCAGAAGGAACAATCGATGCAAAGCTTGGGCAAGAATCGCAAGAGAAAGCGTAAGAAGAGGGGAGAGATGAATCTCCTCTTTTCTTATGGGTAAAAAAGTGTCGATTTTCAAAACTATAATCAAATTCCTTGGTTTTTACATGTGGATTTCTTACAATGAAATATAAGAGATATTTTATTTTGTATAGAAGAGGTGTTAGTAGTGGCGAAAATATTAGTTGCAGGGAAAATTCCAGAAATCGGATTAGAACTATTAAAGGATCATGATGTAGAAATGTACGATAAAGAAGAGTTAATTTCTTTAGATGAATTAACAGAGCGTGTAAAAGATAAAGATGCATTGTTAAGCTTACTTTCTACAAAGGTGACGAAAGAAGTTATTGATGCGGCACCTCATTTAAAGATTGTTGCAAACTACGGTGCTGGTTACGACAATATTGATTTTACGTATGCAGGAGAAAAAGGAATTGTAGTATCGAATACACCGAAAGTATCAACTGAAGCGACAGCAGAATTAACATTTGCACTTCTTTTAGCAGCGGCACGTAGAATTCCTGAAGGGGATACGTTATGTCGTACAACTGGATTTAACGGCTGGGCACCATTATTTTTCTTGGGCCGCGAAGTGCACGGTAAGACAATTGGAATTATTGGCCTTGKAGAAATAGGGAAGGCAGTTGCAAAGCGTGCGAAAGCATTTGGAATGGATATTTTATATACAGGGCCAAATCGTAAGCCTGAAGCTGAAAGTGAACTGGGAGCAACATATGTAACATTGGAAGAATTATTACAAACAGCGGACTTTATTACAATTAACTGTGCTTATAATCCGAAATTACATCATATGATTGATGAAGAACAGTTTAAAATGATGAAGAAAACAGCATATATTATAAATGCTTCACGTGGACCAATTATGCATGAATTTGCACTTGCTCATGCACTAAAAACGAATGAAATTGAAGGTGCAGCTCTTGATGTATTTGAATTTGAACCGAAAATTACAGAAGAGCTAAAAGGATTAAAGAATGTGGTACTTGCACCTCACGTAGGGAATGCAACGTTTGAAACGCGTGATGCGATGGCTGAAATGGCAGTAAGAAATATTTTAGCTGTATTAAACGGTGAAGAACCTGTAACACCTGTAAATCAAAAAGTATTGGTTACAAAATAAAAAGAAACCTTCCAATTTCGGAAGGTTTCTTTTATTTTTCTTTATTTGCTTTTTTAGAAGGTCTTTGTCTAAGGAATTGAGATAGCATATACAAAATATATAGTGGAATGGCAATGAATAAGAAAACAGAAAAATTACCAAAACCTGTTTGGTACATTGTGATAATACTTCCAACTAAAAATAGTGTAATAATTATGCTATATCGTGGAATTGGTACATCTTTTAAACTTGGGATGCGAATTCGGCTCACCATTAAAAATGCGAACGTTACAAATACTGTAATAAGAACGATTTTTGGAATGGTATTTGAAAATAATGTTAGGAAAGCGACAAGCCCTCCAGCTGCAGTAATCGGAACTCCAGTGAAATATTTCATGGAAGTAGAAGATGGTGTTACATTAAATCGTGCTAAGCGATATGCTCCGAACAGTGGGAATAATCCCGCTATGTATAGTCCAATGATTCCGTAGTTGGAAAAAGATGTGTAATACATTAAAACAGCAGGTGCTGCGCCAAATGTTACAACATCTGCGAGTGAATCAAGCTCTTTTCCCATTTGTGAATCAACGCGTAATAAACGAGCAACACGACCATCAAGACTATCTAACATCATCCCGATAAGTACTAAAATAGCAGCTGATTTATAATATCCTAAAGATGCATAGCCGATTGACAAGAATCCGCTATATAAATTTCCGAGCGTAAATAAGTTTGGAATAGCTGCTCTATACAAAATCTGATCCCTTGCTTTCTGTTATAAATTCTTAATTAGTGTACGAAAGTTTACTTATTTTATCATACCATAAATTTCTTTCTCATACGAAAGAAATTCCCAATTTGTGAAAGATTTGAAGTGTAAGTAAAAAAGAAGCAACTTTTCACAAAGTTGCTTCCTACATTATTCAAATTTCGTTGTCATCGTTCCAGTTTTAAATCGATTGTTAGGATCGAATCTTAATAAATCTCCATAAATCAGTTTGTCAGAGAGTTTTAAATCTGTTTTTGCTTTTTCAATATACGGCTGACACAGTGCTACATCTGCCTCTTCACCTGAGCTTCTTTTGTAGCACATATTTTTTGTATACACATAATCCTCTGTTACAAAACTACCATCTCGCATTACCATAAGTGGATCTTTTTCTTTTATAAATAAGTCAGTTCCAAATTCAACTGATTGATTCGTTTTAATACCAAGTAAATGAAGCAGCGTTGGTTTAATATCAATTTGTCCTGATACTTTAGAGATAACTTTTCCTTCTTGACCTGGTACATGAATAATGAGGGGGACGCGCTGTAATTGCATAGAATCAAATGGTGTAATAGCGTCTTTCCCAAGGAACTGAGCCATAGCTGCATTATGGTTTTCGGAAATGCCGTAGTGATCCCCATAAATGACAATAACGGAATTGTCGTATAGTCCTTCTTCTTTTAATTGGTTAATGAATAATTTGAGAGCTTCATCCGTGTAGCGAACCGTTGGGAAATAGCGGTTTAGAACACCGCTTTCCGAATTAAACTCATCAACATATTGATCTTCTGGACTTAAGAGAAACGGAAAATGATTTGTTAAAGTAATAAATTTCGTATAGAACGGTTGCGGTAAAGATTTTAACTTTGGAATAGATTGTTCAAAGAACTCTTTATCTTTTAATCCCCAACCGACAGACATTTGTTCAGTGCCTACGTAATCATTTAAATTAAAATAACGATCATATCCAAGTGCAGGATACATTACATCACGATTCCAAAATGTTTTATCGTTTGAATGGAAGACAGCGGAAGAATATCCGTATTTCTTTAACTGTTCGGGTGTGGCAGTATATTCATTTGTTGCATGAGTAAAGAATACAGAACCACGGTCTAACGGATAAAGTGAGTTTTCAACGATAAATTCAGCATCGGAAGTTTTACCTTGTCCTGTTTGATGATAGAAGTTATCGAAGTAAAAACTATCTTTTATAAACTGATTTAAAAATGGAGTAATCTCTTTTCCATTTATTTTTTTATTAATAACAAAACTTTGTGTAGACTCCATTGAAATTAAAATTACATTTTTACCTTTTGCAGCTCCAAATAAGTTTTTATCGACTTGCTTATCTTTTGCGTCAGTATAATTTTTAATTTCGGAGAATCCGTCGCCACTTGCAAATACACGTTCAGCCGAAGATTTAGATTGAAGTGTAATATCGAATAGATGATATGTGTATAAACCTAAGTTTTTCACGACAGTTTGACGATCAAATGAGCGTGAGAACATTTGTGGTTTATAAATAACTRAAACAGTAATTTGCAGTGCCAATAGCGCTGTTACACCACTAAAGAAAGTCCGTTTCTCAGAACGAGAAAGTGGCGTCCTGTCACAAAATGATGGGAATTTACGTGAAATAAACATTAAAATAATTGCATCTGCAAATAAAAGTAATGTCTTGTACGTAAAGAGCTCTTTAATGCTCGTTCCTAAGTCAGCCATATTATTTGTTTGGAATAAAACAGGAAAAGTAACAAAATCGTTATAGAACCCGTAAAACATTGCATTTCCAAATAAAATAAATGACAGTATAAAACTAATTCCAATAATAATTCGGTTTCGGTACTTAGATGCAAGTAAAGCTAAACCGAAAAATAAAAGTAATGAAGCTAGTGGATTAATAAAAAGCATAAATTCTTCAAAGAAATTATCAATTTTAATATCAAATGCTAGCTTGTACACAATATATGTTTTAATCCATAATAAAACGACTGCAACGAGTGCAAATCGTAATTTTGGAAACAGATGTTGTAGCATAATATACTCCTCTCTTAAAAGCATGACAGTTCCTGTGAGTTTGTTTGAAAATCGTCTCACTATATATATACGAACAGTCCTTTATTATTATGATTATTATACTATGAGTATCATTATACGAAAATAAAGGAGAGTTGTGGGCTTTTTTTGCAACAATTGAGTAGAAAAAGCGAAGTGGGAGACAATAAAATGGAATTTCTATGTATGATTATTATCATTCGTTAAACATGGAAAGTATCGCGTAATGATACGGAGGTTATGATGCGGAAATTATTATATTTTATAGTATGCATTAGTTTTATGCTTTTTGTTTCACCGAGTGTATCAGTAGCACAATATGATGCACCGCTCATGGAAGATGCTCTTTATTCTGTGTTATTTCCAAAAATGAATGAAGCGATTGAGAAACAATATGGAAAATTAAAACCGTTTGATTGTCCCAAAATTATTAGTCTAAAAAAACTTTATAGCGGTACATATTTATTTCAAGCAGTAATTGAAATAACGAAATATGAATCAGGAATAGGTGGAAAAGTACTTCCGCCGTTTGAGAAGATAAGTATGACGTTTAACAATGAAGAAGGAGAATGGACTGTTACAAAAATTTCTATAAAGCGCTTACCAAATGATACGAAATTAAACTGTAAAAAAACAATATAAAAAATTGTTTGACAAATAAAATGGTCCTTTGGTATTGTTAATAGCAACAATTAGATGTTTGAAAATTAAATAGACTTACCTCATCTACTCTCAAAGGTAGAGGCCGCGATAGGAAAGAGTAAGCTATGGGAGATTTAGTGGAATCTGTGATCATAGGTTGAAAGGGACTATTGCCGAAATATAAGAATGACCACGTTATTCATATATTGGGACTGCATTGAATAAATGTAGTACTGTCATAATATTTATTTTATGGAGAGCTATTTGGAGATGTTGATGCGGTTTCTTATTTTGAGAAGATAACAACTTGTTTATTTTTTCAATATATATTTTTCCTAATAAGAAACGCGTGTGAACATTGTTCCGCGCGTTTTTTGTCTATCTAAAAACGTGCTGCAATGAATAGAAGATTGGGGTTATGAGTTTTAGAGGAAATAAGGGAGGAATTCAAATGTATTTACACGGCACAAGCCGAATCAATGGGCAAGGACACTTAGAAATTGGAGGGTGCGATACGACGCAACTAGCAAAACAATACGGAACACCACTTTATGTATACGATGAAGAGTCTATTCGAGGAAAATGTCGTGCGTTTCATCGTGCTTTTAAAGAAAGTGGTTTCTCTTATCAAGTAGCATATGCTAGCAAGGCGTTCTTGTGCATGGAGATGTGCCGAGTAGCTCGTGAAGAAAATATGTCTTTAGACGTTGTCTCTGGAGGAGAATTATATACTGCACTCCAAGCAGGATTTCCGGCTTCGCGCATTCATTTTCACGGAAATAATAAAACAGAAGAAGAAATGATTATGGCTCTTCAGGCAAATATTGGTTGTTTTGTGGTAGATAATTTCTTAGAATTAGAAATTTTACATGATTTAGCAGTGCAACATGGGAAATTTGTGAACATATTAATCCGTGTAACGCCCGGAGTAGAGGCACATACACACGAATATATAACAACAGGTCAAGAGGATTCGAAGTTTGGATTTGGTGTTTCAAATGGTCAAGCGATGCAAGCAATTGAGCTAGCTTTGCAAAAATCAAATTATAATGTGCTAGGAATTCACTCGCACATCGGATCACAAATATTCGAAACGGCTGGTTTTGTTCGAGCAATTGAAGTACTACGTCAATTTTTAGAAGAAGTGAGAGAGCGAACAAACTATGTGGTGAAAGTATTAAATGTCGGCGGAGGTTTCGGTATACGTTATACGGAGTCTGATACACCGTTAACACTTGAAACGTATGTGCACGCTGTAACAAGTACGGTGAGAGAGCAGTTTACAGTATGTGAATACCCGCTTCCAGAAATATGGATTGAACCAGGTCGTAGTATTGTAGGTGATGCGGGAACAACAATTTATACAGTCGGAGCGGTGAAAGAGATTCCAGGCATAAGAAAATATGTTTCAGTCGATGGTGGGATGACAGATAATTTAAGGCCGGCTCTATATGGAGCACGTTATGAGGCGATGTTGGCGAATCGAGGGAATGATGAAAATGAGGAACTTGTTTCGATTGCTGGGAAATGTTGTGAAAGTGGAGATATGCTGATTTGGGATATTAATCTTCCTAAAGTTGCTTCTTCTGATTTACTAGCGATTTCTTGTACAGGGGCATATGGGTACTCGATGGCTAATAATTATAATCGTATTCGTAGACCGGCTGTAGTCTTTGCAAAGGGCGGAACATCACAAATTGTTGTAGAACGTGAAACATATGAAAATATTATTGGGAACGATCGCATACGTATTAAAGAACTTGTTTAAATATGAAAAAAGGAGTTGTTCAGGATGGGCAATTCCTTTTTTATAAAATAATTAAAATATATCGGAAAACTAGGATTGAAAAAATTCAGAATTATGATAAAATACAAATACAAAGCTTATCAAGAGAAGCTGAGGGAACTGGCCCTACGAAGCTCGGCAACCTGCTTATAGAAAGCAAGGTGCTAAATCCAGCAAAATGGAATCCATTTTGAAAGATAAGGTAAAATATATTACCGAACAGTCTTTTCGAAATGGGAAAGCTTTTTTTTATGAATAAAAAGGGGGGCTGTTTGCGTGAGCGTACGGGAACATTTTGATGAAGTGTCCGAAAAAATTCAAACGATGCTTGCTGATATGAAATATGGTTCAATTACAATTGTGGTGCAAGATGGAAAAGTGATTCAATTAGAGAAAAGTGAAAAGGTCCGTTTAAAGTAAAAAGCGCTGACTAGAAAAACTAGAGGCGGTTTTAATCTATTTTATAGATTAAAACCGTCTTTTTGCTTTTACAGGGGGAAAAAACATGTTGACGTATGAAACGTGGGAAGAAAATGGTATTTCATTTTCAGAAGAAGATGAAACGAAAGGCGCGCTATCAGTATTAAGTTGGGCTTATAAAGAATATAAAGGTGAAATTGTATATGCATGTAGCTTTGGAGTGGAAGGGATGGTTTTATTGCATCTTATAAACCAAGTAAATCCATCTGCTAAAGTTGTATTTTTAGATACAAATGTTCACTTTCAAGAAACGTACGAATTAATTAAAAAGGTACGAGAGAGATTTCCTTCATTAAATATTATAGAAAAACAGCCAGCACTTACACTTGAAGAACAGGCGAAGCTTCATGGAGAAAAATTATGGGAAAGTAATCCGAATCTCTGTTGTAAGATCAGAAAAATTTTGCCGCTAGAAAAATCATTAGCAGCCGAAAAAGCGTGGATATCAGGCCTTAGAAGGGAACAATCAGAAACGCGTAAGCATACAAAATTTGTGAATCAAGATCATCGTTTTCGGTCTATTAAAATTTGTCCGCTCATTCATTGGACTTGGAAAGAAGTTTGGCGATATGTATACAAACATAGTTTGCCGTATAATCCGCTACATGATGTTGGCTATCCAAGTATTGGGTGTGAAAAATGTACATTGCCTGTAGGAGATGGTGGCGACTCAAGAGATGGAAGATGGGCTGGGAAAATGAAGACAGAATGCGGACTTCATTTTCAATAAGATAAATCTTGAAATAAAGCTAAGAGGGGATATAAAAAGATGAGTACAACAAATAAATTAGTAAACCGTATTGATGAAACATATGACATATCGAATATTGTAAAAGAAATTGAGCTAGACAAAATTGCGCTTAGTGATTTAGAACTTCTGGCGATAGGGGGATATAGTCCACTTACAGGATTTTTAGGGAAGAGAGATTATGACTCAGTTGTAGAAACACTGCGCTTAGTAAACGGTAGTGTTTGGAGTATACCGATTGCATTACCAGTAACAGAAGAAGAAGCG
The DNA here is from genome assembly GCF_056401855.1 of Bacillus sp. P4_D3. Classification (NCBI taxonomy): domain Bacteria; kingdom Bacillati; phylum Bacillota; class Bacilli; order Caryophanales; family Bacillaceae; genus Bacillus; species Bacillus sp. P4_D3. The sequence continues at coordinate 4,603 of NZ_JBFUIN010000068.1, read as the reverse complement.
GATAGATTGAAAATTGGAGAAGAAGTAAACCTGGTTAAAGATGGAACTGTATATGGTGTTATTCAAATAGAAGATATTTTTGTACCGGATAAAGAAAAAGAAGCGTTACTCGTGTATAAAACGACGGATGAGGCTCATCCAGGTGTGAAAAAATTGTACGATCGACCGAACGTTTACGTTGGAGGAGCTATTATTCTAATACAACGCTCTGAAAATAATCAGTTTGCTTCTTATTATTTAGATCCAATCGAAACAAGAGAAGAATTTAAAAAACGGGGATGGAAAACAGTAGTTGGTTTCCAAACACGCAATCCTGTACATCGTGCACATGAATATATTCAAAAATCTGCACTTGAAATTGTAGATGGTCTCTTTTTAAACCCGCTCGTTGGTGAAACGAAATCAGATGATATTCCAGCTGATGTAAGGATGGAAAGTTATGAAGTATTACTGCAAAATTATTATCCAAAAGATCGCGTTTTTTTAGGGGTATTTCCCGCAGCGATGCGTTATGCAGGACCACGTGAAGCGATATTTCATGCGCTTGTAAGAAAAAATTTCGGCTGTACACATTTTATTGTAGGGCGGGATCACGCTGGAGTGGGAAATTATTACGGAACATATGAAGCGCAGGAAATCTTTACTGACTTTACGGTGGAAGAGTTAGGAATTACGCCGCTATTTTTTGAACATAGTTTTTATTGCGTTAAATGTGAGGCGATGGCTTCGACAAAAACGTGCCCACACGAGAAAGCGGACCATGTTATTTTGTCAGGTACGAAAGTAAGAGAAATGTTACGAAATGGAGAGATTCCACCAAGTGCATTTAGCCGTAAAGAAGTAGTGGAAGTGTTAATTAAAGGTTTGAAGAAAGAAGCAGTAACAGAATAGGGAGAGAACGAGATGGATACAAATATTACTTGGCATGCAGCGTCTGTTTCAAAGGAAGAGAGAAGAGTGAAGAATGGTCATCATAGTTTTGTAATTTGGTTTACAGGCTTATCAGCTTCGGGTAAATCAACAGTAGCAAATGCGGTGGCTCGGAAACTATTTGAAAACAATATCGGAAACTATGTATTAGATGGGGATAACATTCGTCACGGTTTAAATAAGGATTTAGGTTTTTCTGAAAGTGAACGTATGGAAAATATAAGGCGTATTGGTGAAGTGGCGAAGTTGTTTGTAGATGAAGGAACAGTTGTCCTTACAGCGTTTATTTCACCATATCGAGTAGATCGTAAACAAGTTAGAGACCTTTTGGCAGCAAATGAATTTATTGAAGTCTTTGTGAAGTGTCCGATTGAAGAATGTGAGAAACGTGATCCGAAAGGACTTTATAAAAAAGCGAGACAAGGTGATATTAAGCAGTTTACGGGCATTGATTCACCGTATGAGGAACCAGAACGAGAAGAATTAATTGTAGAAACGCACAAGTATTCTATTGAAGAATGTGCAGAACAAATTGTGAAGTACTTACAAGAGCGTAGTTTCATATAGGGGGATAAAAGATGAGTTATGAAAAAGTGTGGGCTAATACTGAAAAATTAAATCAAACAGAGAAAAAGAAATTAGAGAAAGACGGATTAGAAATCTTTAATGATATTCCTTACTATGCGGAGAATGGATTTGAATCTATTCCGAAAGAAGAGTGGGACGCCTTTAAATGGGCGGGATTGTATTTGCAACGACCGAAAGAAGCGGGCTATTTTATGATGCGTGTCAATATTCCTTCTGGGATTATTACAAATGCGCAGGCAGAGGTGCTAGCTTCCATCGCTGAAGATTATGGGCGTGATGTGTTAGATATTACGACAAGACAGGCGATTCAGTTTCATTGGTTAGAAATTGGGCAAATTCCGGATATTTTTAAAAGGTTAGCGAGAGTTGGTTTATCTTCAGCGGGGGCATGCGGTGATATTACGCGTAATATTACAGGTAATCCACTTGCTGGAATTGATGCGAATGAACTATTTGATACAACATCGATTGTTAAAGAAATATACGATTACTTCCAACATAATGAAGAGTTTTCTAATCTACCACGTAAATTTAAAATGTCTATTAGTTCTAACATTTATAATTCAGCAAATGCAGAGATTAACTGTGTGGCATTTACACCTGCTACGAAAGAAATAGATGGTGAGAAAAAAGTTGGTTTTCACATAAAAGTAGGCGGAGGCTTATCAGCTCGTCCGTACTTAGCGGAAGAATTAGATGTATTCGTTTTACCAGAAGAAGTGAAGGCAGTATCGATTGCAATTGCTACTATATTCCGTGATTTTGGATATCGTGAAAAACGCCACTTAGCACGCTTGAAATTTCTTGTCGCTGACTGGGGCGCTGAGAAATTTCAAGAGAAATTAGTAGAATACACAGGCCTATTGCAAAGTAAAGGGGAAAGTGCTCTCAAAGGCTGGAATGCAGGATACTTTTATGGTGTTCAAGATCAAAAACAAGAAGGATTAAAGTATGTCGGCTTTAATGTACCAGTAGGACGTTTACATGCAGAGGAAATGTTTGAGATTGCTAGAATTGCAAAGCAATATGGAAACGGGCAAATTCGTACTTGTAACTCACAAAACTTCATTATTCCGAATGTTCCGCCAGAAAATGTTGCAGGATTATTAAGTGAACCTTTGTTTGAAGCAATTTCTGCAAATCCGAAATCATTTATTGGTCATGCGGTTTCATGTACTGGTATTGAGTATTGCAATCTTGCGTTAGTAGAAACGAAAGAAAGATTACGCAAAATCGCAGAGTACTTAGATACACAAATTGCACTCGATGTTCCAGTTCGAATTCATATGGTAGGATGCCCGAATTCCTGTGGTCAACGTCAAATTGCTGATATTGGTTTGCAAGGGATAAAACTGAAAACGAAGGAAAAGGGAATCGTTGAGGCGTTTGAAATATATGTGGGCGGAACGCTATTAGACGGAGGAGCATATAACGAAAAATTAAAAGGGAAAATAGATGGAGAAGATTTGCCGGATGTTCTCGTGTCCTTTTTAAGTTATTTCCAAAAGAATAAATTACTAGCCGAAACGTTTTATGATTTCGTAGGGCGTGTTGGAGTGAAAGAATTACAAATTGTACTAAATCGTGTATTAGAAGAAGTAATAGCGTCTTAGGAGGGACAATATGGATTTATATCGATTTGAAGCTGTAATAGCGAATAGTGTTGTTCCAATAGTCGTTGTTGCTCAAAGTGAAGAACAGGCATTTAAGCTTGCGGAGATTGAGCTTGAAAAGCATTTTTTACCGTTGCCAGAAGTAAAGGAGATTTCTTTGTTTGAAAAAAAGAAGATTCGAAAAGGTGCGGCATTTGTTGTTCATGAGTAAATAACATTGTAATACGAAAGTATTCTAACTTCCATTCATATAAAAGGATGGAAGTTTCACTTTAATAGTAGAAATGAGGAGAGATGATGGGGAAGGTTTATATCGTTGGAGCGGGTCCTGGCGATCCGGATTTAATCACTGTTAAAGGGTTGAAATGTATCGAGAAGGCAGATGTTATTTTATACGATCGCCTCGTGAATAAAGAGTTGCTTTCATACGCAAAGCCTGAAGCGGATTTAATTTATTGCGGGAAACTCCCGAATTATCACACGATGAAGCAAGAGACAATTAACACATTTCTTATTAAATATGCGAAGAAAGGAAAAGTTGTAACGAGGCTTAAGGGCGGGGATCCATTTGTATTTGGAAGAGGTGGAGAAGAAGCTGAAGCATTAGCCAAACAAGGTATCCCATTTGAAATTATTCCTGGTATTTCAGCTGGTATAGCCGCTCCTGCTTACGCTGGTATTCCAGTAACGCACCGCGATGCAAGTGCAAGTTTTGCTATTGTGACAGGACATAGAAAAGAGGATGCTGAAGAGGAAGTGAAGTGGGGAAATTTAGCGAAAGGTGTAGATACATTAGCGGTCTATATGGGGGTTAGTAATTTACCTTACATATGTGAACAACTAATAAAACATGGAAAAGATCAAAGCACACCTGCCGCTATTATTGAGTGGGGAACGACATCTATGCAGCGTACTGTTACAGCGACGTTAGGAACAATTGTAGATGTTGCTAAAAAAGAACAAATTCAAAATCCGAGTATGATTGTTATTGGAGAAGTTGTCCGTTTTAGAGAAAAGATACATTGGTTTGAGAAACAAGCGGAAAATGCATATCCAGTAAGCGGAGTATTGTAAAATGAAGGCTGTATTATATATATGTCATGGAAGCCGTTTGAAAGCAGCAAAAGAAGAAGCCGTTGCATTTATTACGTCATGTATGAACCGTGTAGAGGCAAATATTCAAGAAATTTGTTTTTTAGAGCTAGCGAGTCCTTCTATTGAAGAAGGATTTCGTACATGTGTGAAGCGTGGTGCTACAGAGATTGTCGCTATTCCTGTTTTTTTATTAGCGGCAGGACATGTAAAGAAAGATATTCCGCTTGAATTACGAAAGTTAAACGAGGAATATCCGGATATCAAAATAGTGTATGGTAATCCATTTGGTGTATCAGAAGTGCTTGTAAAAGCGGTATATAACGGAAGTGGCATTCAAGACTATGAAGAAGAAGTAACACTTTTGCTTGTTGCAAGAG
>NZ_JBFUIN010000067.1:0-14057 GCF_056401855.1 Bacillus sp. P4_D3 | reverse complement strand
GCCCACTACCATCTAAAACTAAGTAAGGATTAATACCTAAAATCATACGGACACCTCTTTTTTAAATTTATAAAATCGAACTTGTGTTCGTTTTTATAATATCATACGTTTTACATTTCATTCAACTATTTACTTCCTCATTTTCAAAATTATTTTGAAGGAAGCTCCATCTCTTGTTTTCTAAGTTCAATACGGCGAATTTTTCCGGAAATCGTTTTTGGTAGTTCATCTACAAATTCAATTTTGCGAGGGTATTTATATGGTGCAGTGAGTTCTTTGACGTGTTGTTGGAGCACTGGAATTAATGTTTCTTCGTTCTTTTCTATATTCTCTCTTAATACGATAAATGCCTTCACAACACTTCCGCGAATTTCATCTGGACTTGCAACAACCGCACATTCTCTTACGTATGGGTGTTTTACAAGTGCATCTTCTACTTCAAACGGCCCGATTGTATAGCCAGAGCTAATAATGATATCATCTCCGCGTCCTTCAAACCAAAAATAGCCGTCTTCATCTTTTTTCGCTTTATCACCGGTAATATAATAATCACCGCGGAATTGCATCGCTGTACGCTCATCGTCTTTATAATATTGTTTAAAGAGTGCTGGTGTTTCAATGTGAACTGCAATATCACCAACTTCTCCTACCTGCACCGGAATACCTTCTTCATTTACGATATCAACATGGTTTCCTGGCGTTGGTTTTCCCATTGATCCTGGTCTAATATCCATCCCTTTCATTATCCCAACAAGTAATGTGTTTTCCGTTTGCCCATAACCGTCTCTTACCGTAATATCGAAATGCCTTTGGAACGTTTCAATCACTTCTCTGTTTAACGGCTCACCAGCTGATACAGCGCTATGTAACGCTTCTAAATTGTACTCATTTAAGTTTTCTACCTTTGCCATTAATCTATACTCAGTCGGTGTACAACAAAGCACATTCACCTTATTATCGCCTAATAAATTTAAATATGTTTTCGGTTCAAATTTACCGTGGTATACAAATCCTGTTGCACCTGAACCGAGAGTCGCTACAAACGGGCTCCAAATCCACTTTTGCCAACCTGGACTAGCCGTTGCCCATACAACATCATCTTCTTCGATTCCGAGCCAGTTCGGAGCGCTTGTACGTAAATGAGCGTATGCCCAAGCATGCGTATGAACAACTCCTTTTGGATTTCCTGTCGTCCCTGACGTATAAGATAAAAAGACCATATCTTCTTTATCTGTCTTCGCCATTTCTAACATGTCACTTTCTGTTTCTAATGCTGTTTTTAAATTCGTCCAACCATCTACTGAACGCTCGCTCAAGACGAATTTTTGAAGAGATTCCACCGCTTCTACGCCGTCAAATTGTCCAATATACGGTTCGTAACTTACGATAGCCTTTACTTCTCCGTGCCCAATACGATACTCAATATCTTTTTTACGCAACATTTCTGAGCTTGGAATAACGACAAATCCTGCTTTAATCGCAGCAATATACGTCATGTAAGCTTCAATTAAGCGCGGCATCATAATAAGGAGCTTGTCCCCTTTTTGTAAGCCACTTTTTATAAAAGCGTTTCCAATTCTATTCGCACCTTGCATTAATTCAAAATATGTAATCTCTCGTCTATTCCCTTTATCATCTTGCCAAATTAAAGCAAGCTTCTCTTTATCACTCGTATATTTCTCTATTTCCGAAACTAAGTTATAAGATGGCGGCGCCAACAATTCCTCTCTCTTCATAAACATCCTCCTTTATTTCTATGCCTCTCTTATATAATAAAGAATTTTCTGTGAATTTTGAACCCTCTTCTTTTGACAAATTTTTTATATTTATGTCGAACCGTTGAATAAAATTATATCGATTTATCGATAAAGTGAAACTTTAATCAGTGGGGGTTTTGTCCATCCCCCACTGATTATTAGCCCGCACCAATCGGGCSTTTACGGGCCGTAAGACTCCCACCTAACTTCTTCGTATTCGCCGAATTTCGAGGTGGGATTACTGCCCACAAATAGCGGGATAAATAATGACAAAAAAAAGAAAGAGCGGGAGAACCCGCTCTTTCTAAGCCATCGTATATGGGATTATTTTTGGTAACCGCCTAATTGTTGCTCAGCTAGTGAAACTAGACGTTTAGTAATTTCGCCACCAACAGATCCGTTAGCGCGAGATGTTGCATCAGCTCCAAGTTGAACACCAAACTCTTGAGCGATTTCGTATTTCATTTGATCTAATGCTGCTTGAGCACCAGATACTGCTAATTTATTTGTGCTTGCCATGTTGTATCACCTCCTTGTGAGTATAGAGTGTGATAAACAACATGACTTCATGCACATTTGAATGTGGTAATTTATGGGTTTAGAAAAGTTCTTCGAATTTTTCTTCTTCAGCCACTACTTCTACTGTTTGTAATACCATTGTTTCTTTGTTCGCTACAGCCTCTTCAATTAACGGCGCGAAATCGTACTTCGCTTCAAAACGATTTGCTTTCTCACGCTTCGGTTTCGTCGATGGACTTGCTGGTGTGAATACTGTACAGCAGTCTTCATATGGACGAATTGAAATATCATACGTTCCAATTTCTTTTGCAATTTTAATAATTTCTAATTTATCCATCGTAATAAGCGGACGAATAACAGGATAGTTTGTTACTTCGTTAATCGTATGCATACTATCTAACGTTTGGCTTGCTACTTGTCCAAGACTTTCACCAGTCGTAATTGCAAGTGCATTACGCTCCTCTGCAATACGCTCTGTAATACGCATCATCATACGACGCATAACTGTCATAGAATAGCTAGATGGAATTTCTTTATTAATCGTTTTTTGCACTTCAGTAAATGGAACAAGGTGAAGTGTTACACGTTTACAGTATTTCGTTAACTCTTGTGCTAAATCGATTACTTTTTGTTTCGCGCGCTCGCTTGTGAAAGGTGGACTATGGAAATGAACTGCTTCCACAGATACGCCGCGTTTCATCGTTAAGTAAGTTGCTACCGGGCTATCGATACCACCAGAAAGAAGTACCATTACTTTTCCGCCAACGCCAACTGGTAAACCGCCTGCTCCCATGTGCTCACCACACATAATATAGCTATAACCACTGCGAATTTCTATACGTACATTCACATCTGGATTATGAACATCTACTGTGATATCCTCTGTATTTTCTAAAATGTGCCCACCGATTTCTGGAAGTAACTCCATCGTCTTCATTGGGAAGCGCTTATCAGAACGGTGCACTGTAATTTTAAATGTTTTCACATCACCTTTTACTTGTAAGAAAGCTKCTAATGCACCTTTTTTAATATCTTCTAATTCTGATGGTACTTTCATTGCTAAGTTAAACTTATGAATACCAAATACATCTTTCAATCTTTCAGAAATTTCTTCATGGTCTTCGCCATTTAACTGAATGTACATACGATCATGTGTTGCATCAATTTTAATGTTTGGGAATTTTTTTAATTTGAATTTCACATTATCTCTTAACGTACTTACAAACTTAGAACGATTCTTTCCTTTTGTCGTCATTTCTCCATAACGAACTAAAATATATTCATATGTCATCATATTTCTTTACCTCATCACTTCATATAATTTTGGCATTGTCTCTTTAACAATACCTTCAAATTGTTTTACTTCTTCCATCGTGTTGTCCGGTGCTAGACTAATGCGAATCGCACTTGTAGCTGCGGCGTGCGGTACTCCCATTGACACTAGTACTCGGCTCACTTCATTTGCTTTTGAAGAACAAGCAGACTTCGTCGATACATATACACCATGTTCTTCTAAAGCATGAACGACTACTTCTGGTTTTAAACCGACAAATGATACATTTAAAATGTGCGGTGCCGCATATTCAAGTGATGTATTAATCGTTACAGTTTCCATCTCTTTAAAGAAACGGACCAGCTCTGTTTGTAAATTTTGCAAATGAACTACCTTTTCTTTCACTTGTTCCATCGTCATACGAAGTGCTTTCACCATCGCTACAATACCAGGTAAATTTTCTGTACCTGAACGATACTTGAGCTCTTGTTGACCACCTGATAAGATTGGATCTAATCTTACACCATCACGTATGTAAAGAAGACCTGTCCCCTTTACGCTATGAAATTTATGTCCAGATATTGAACAAAGGTCAATATGAGAAGCGTATAAATCAAGTGGTACTTTTCCTATCCCTTGTACATGGTCCACGTGGAATCTTATTTTCGGATGGTTCGATAATAATGTTCCAATTTCAGCAACGGGCTGAATCGCTCCAGTCTCGTTGTTCACGTGAATAATTGACACAAGAATCGTATCTTCACGAAGCACTCGTTTTACATCTTCTACCGATACAACACCGTGCTCGTTAACCGGTAAATATGTTACATCAAAACCGAGATCTTCTAATTGTTTATATGCCTCAAACACAGACGCGTGTTCAATATTTGTTGTAATGATATGTTTACCGCGCGAACGATTCCTCATCGCTATCCCTTTAATCGCAAGGTTATTCCCTTCCGTTCCACCTGATGTGAAAATAATTTCAGAAGGTTTAACGTGAAGGAGCTGTGCCGCAATCGTTCTCGATTGTGTTAATAGACGCTCTGCCTCTCCTCCAAGCGAGTGAATAGAAGAAGGATTACCAAAATATTTCCCTGCAACCGTTACGTACGATTGAAGAGCTTCTGGATATGGCTTCGTCGTCGCACTATTATCAAAATAGATCATCGTTCTTCCCCTTTCAACGCTATCACATCATATAATCATATCACAAATACGTGTAATTACGCTAAGACTACTCAAAGGTTCCGTTTTTATATAAAAGTGTACATTTCCCCCCGCCATTTGCAGGCATACTGAGTGGTGAAGATTAATAATTAGTGGTGGATGAAACCCCATCACTTACGGTTTCACTTTATTTTGAAACGAACGACCTTACTGTATTCCGCTATTCATTATAGCAACATCGACTTCAAAATTACACAAAAAAACAAACCCTTTATTAAAGGGTTTGCTCATTGTCTACATATTCAGCTATTTTTTGAACAACGCCAGGTTCAAGTTGCTCTAATATAGAAGCCGCTTGTTCTAAAGCTGCATCGTATTGATATTCACGGAATAATTTCTCCGCATAATTTAAGCTTTCTGCAAGATTCTCATCATGACTGCGGTACCGGTTACCGTATTGAATTAGTTTTTCAACTAAATACGCTTGTCCAATTAATTCTTCCGTCATTTCAGATACACCATTCACAACTGTGTATGCTTCTTCTAAACTGCTATTTACAGTATTCATATTTAACGGCTTTACTTCTAATTGCTCATACACAGCTTGCATCGCCATTTGCCCTTTTTGTAAATCTTCCATAATACTCTCTGGAAGACCTGGTAAATTCGATTTTTGCATAAAACGTTTCGTCTCAAAAATTGTATTTCGCATTTCTTGTAACTTCTCACGTGCTTCAAATTCCTCTTTGCGCATCGTTTGCAGCATTTCTTTATATTCTGCATGAAGTACTTTTAAAGTTTCACATTGCTCATAAACCTCTTCTAGTTCCTCACGAATAATAGAGAATGCAATATCTTGTTCAGCAACACGGATTTGCAACACTTCAAAACGTTTCATTAAAATATGCATTTGCTTTTCAATTACTTTTTGTGACTCAATGTCTTTGTCTTGTAATTGATAACTTTGTTTCACAAGTTGTGTTTCTATTTTCGTTTCAATTGTTTCTGTACGAATTTCTTCTAAATCTTCATAAACAGACAGTGTTTTTTGCTCCACATAGTGTTTCGCATGCACTTCTTGTTCAAGTTGATCATAAAAACTGTCTAAACGAGTTTTTAAGTCCTCTACTTTTTCTGCTGCCTCCGTTATATAAAGCTCCTGTATATCCATTAAACATGTTTGTAGTTGTGTCGTCATATCGCGGACTTCTTTAGGAATTTCCAAATACTCTAATACATAGCCTTGTCTTATCATATCATCATGGCCTTGTAATAAATCTTCCAGCTGAACTGGTAATGTCGCTTGACACTCTACCAATAAATCTGGAATTTGATGAATAACGATTTCTAAACTTGCTAAACCTTCTTCTAAACTAATAACAATTTCTCTCGCTTTTAAATAATCACCATTATCAGTTGCCTCTTCAAAAGTTTTGAACTTCTCGGATTCAACATCTAACATCTCTTCAATTTTTTGCTCAGCTGCTCCATACATGTGTCGATGAGCAAGAACGCTCTTTTTCATACTACGATATGTATCACGTAACCCTTCAATTTCCGAGCTGTTTTTCTCATGGCTTTCTAACAGTTGCTGTAATTCATTTAAAATGTCCGTAATACGATTATCAGCGTCATCTAAACCACTTATGGATTCTTTCATCGCATGCTTTGCTTTGCGGAAGGAGAATTGCGAGGCGAATTTTCGCGCTTGCCCTAAATCTTTTTCAGCTTTCGGAAGAGTTGTTGATACAATTTCATCCCACTCTTCACGCCATTTACCAAACAGTTCTTCTGTTTGACCTGTCATATTTAAATCTTTTACCCGCTTTAGTTCATCTGCCACAGGTTTATCTTTTATCTCTTGTTTCCACTGCTCCAGTGCTTCAATATCTTTATATGAACGATTTCTTATCACAAGCTCTATCATGAGCAGCACTAGAATAGAGCTTACTACAATGATAACGATCGTCAGGATAGAATCCATGCAAAAAAGCCTCCTAAGTTATATCTCTTTTTTTGTCCGTTCCGTTTATGAAATGGAAGGCATTATGTATAAAAAGGGAATTCCCCTATATTTAACAACTAACAATGTTCTAATCATACCATGTAATGACGTGTTTTTGACCTAGTTTTTTTTAAAATTTCATGTTTCTTTAAATGTAAATGTAATCTTTCTTAATATTCCGCTTACTTAACTACCTATCCTCAAATGATTGTAATAACAGGCACTCTTTCATATGAGATGCGAAATAATTTTTGCGCACAAGTGACATTTCCTTGCCTTACCGCTTGCTCTACCACCATTTCCGGAATTAAAGTAATACCAAGGCCAGCTTTTACCATTGCAAGCATCGGTTCTGCATAAGATGTTTCAACTATATAACGGCATATTATTTATGAATTTAGTTCCTGTACTTACACTTATCGGTTCTATGTTTCAAGGTTATACTGTCAAATTGCCGGCGCCTCATTAACAATTATTGCGCTAGTATGCAACAATTTATAGCAAAGAAAACAACATATAAAAATCCCCACCTCAATTCGTTAGGTGGGGGTTTTTCACATATGAACAGCTCTTGGCAGTTCATAATACATACTCGCTTTATATAATGTTCGTTCCATCCATTGCTCAATTTCCTTCGTATACATTTCTAAGAAAAACGTCTCGGATGGAAATGAGTGTAGCACCTCTGATATATATTGTGGATATAAAAACGGCATATTCATCATGCCTTTTAATTGCGTCATAAACATTGTAAAAGATACCTTTTTAAATTCTTGCTTCATTTGTCCTTGTTTAATGATTTGCTCTATATAATATCTTTCTCTAGAAAAATAAAYGGTCATCACTTCACGAATTAATGTCGTATCAAGCGAAAGCTCTCTATAAAAAAAACGTGTCAGTTCTCTATTATCAAATTGATATCGTAAAATCCCGCGCACCATTTGCACCATCACATCTTTAGCCGATAAATATTCTCTCTGTTCAAATGACGTTTCAATTACATGAATATATCCTTCTAAAAAATCAGTAATAAGCTGTTCTAATAACCCTTGCTTTCCAGCAAAATAATATGAAATATTCGCTACATTCACATCCGCTCGCTTTGCAATGTCCCGCACCGATGTCCCGTCATACCCTTTCGTATTAAACAACGATATTGCCGCATCAATTACCTTTTGTTTCGTCTGCTTCATGCGCTCACTTCCTCTCAATGAACAGCTATAGTTTAAATTTCTTGACTTTTAAGACAAATTCCTTTAATTTTCTATCGACAAAGTCATGTGAAATACATCGTATTTTGCTACCATTTTACATATCTCGATAAAAAGGGAGTTGTTTCCATGTTTACAAAAGAAAGTTATGCAGGATCTCGTGAAAAGCAATATGAGACAGTAATTAAACAACTAGATGCATTATTAACTGGCGAACCGAACGTAGTCGCAAACTTATCAAATGCGTCCGCACTATTAAATCAATTTTTAGATCGCGTTAATTGGGTTGGCTTTTATGTAACAGAAGGAAATCAGCTTGTTCTTGGACCATTCCAAGGAATGCCAGCTTGCGTGCGTATTCCTTTCGGACGCGGTGTTTGCGGCGTTGCAGCTGAAACAAAAACAACGCAACTTGTAGCAGATGTTCACCAATTCCCAGGACATATCGCTTGCGATAGTGCCTCTAATTCTGAAATCGTTGTACCGATTCTGAAAGAAGGAACTATCATTGGTGTACTTGATATTGATAGTCCTGAAAAAAATCGTTTCGATGAAGTAGATCAGCATTATTTAGAAAAGTTTGTGGAAACACTCCTAAAACATATTTAATAAAGAAAAGAGTGAGTTATCGATTAAGTACGTAACGTACGAAACCGATAGCTCACTCTTTTTTATTGATTGCTAACCGTTGATATCTTCTTTAGTGCCTGTTCTAAATCAGAAACGATATCTTCCCATGATTCTAAGCCGACAGATAGGCGTATTAAATTATCGAAAATACCCATTTCTTTTCTTAGTTCAGCCGGAATAGCTGCATGTGTCATCGTCGCTGGATGCTGAATTAACGTTTCTGTATCACCTAAACTTACGGCAATTGTAATAAAATGGAGGTCATTGATAAACGACTGTGTTTCCTCTTTCCCGCCTTTAATTGAAAAAGAAATAACGCCCCCGCCTCGTTTCATTTGCCGAGATGCTAATTCCCCTTCCGGATACCAAACACCTTCTACCGCTTCATGATTTTTCAAAAACGATACAATTTTTTCTGCATTATCACAATGACGATCCATTCTTACTGCTAATGTTTTTAATCCGCGTAACAATAACCACGCGTCAAACGGCGCCATAATACCGCCGATATCTTTTCGCATCGGACGGATTTTGTCAGCTAACGTTTTCGTTCTACAAATTGTTACACCCGCTACAACATCCCCGTGACCACCAATATATTTTGTCGCACTGTGAACGACGGCGTCACAACCGAGCTCAAGAGGTCTTTGTAAATAAGGTGAACAAAACGTATTATCGACAATAACAAGTAAGTCATTGCGCTTCGCTACCCCGATCACCTTTTCTAAATCAATTAATTTCATCGTTGGATTAATCGGTGTTTCAACGAAAATGAGCTTTGTATTTGGACGAATTTTATTTTCAATATCCGTCTCTGTCTCCATATCACAAAACGAATGAGTAATCATAAATTTTTCTTCTAATACTTCTAAAAAACCGTACGTACATCCATATAATCCATTTGAACAAATAATATGATCTCCAGCCTTTAGAAAACCGATTAACGTTGCTGAAATGGCTGCCATACCTGAACCAAACGCCAGCGCTTCCTCTCCACCTTCTAAAACAGCCATACGTTCTTCAAATAATTTCACAGTTGGATTCCCAAGCCTTGAATAAATATAAGATGGATCTTCTCCCGCAAAACTCGCTTCTCCTTGCTGTGCTGTCTCAAACGTAAATGTAGAAGTTTGAAATAAAGGTGGCGTTAAACTCCCTTTATTTTCATTTGATTCATATCCGTGATGAATTAATGCTGTCTCCATATGTTTCTTTTTCATAAAAACATCCCCCTTATGTCTTTATTGCCACATATCCACCAAGAAAAATCTGATGAACGTTTTTACTACATTTTATGTAAGCGTTTTACTTCTGTTTCTATCTCTTCTTTCATATTGTTTTAAATTCCTTCTTGTTAATTTCCAAAATTTATCTGCATAAAACAAAAAGGGAGTCGCTTGACGAAACTGTAGGTAAAAGATATAATAGCGTTTGTGTAAAATAAAAAGGCAGCCTTGTAATGTGAGTTTATCGTTTGTATTTTGTTCCTCTGCGGAGGTGTATCTCGTAACTCCCTGCTGCTGGAGCGAAGGTACATGAAAACAAAATACCCGTAAATATCGATTACGTCTGTTTTTATTTTACGAAAATAAAAACATTTTTGAAGGAGGAGTCAACTATGGCTCGTTATACAGGTCCAGCATGGAAACTGTCTCGTCGTCTTGGAATCTCTCTAAGCGGCACAGGAAAAGAATTAGAAAAACGCCCTTACGCACCAGGTCCTCACGGTCCTAACCAACGTAAGAAACTTTCAGAATACGGTTTACAATTACAAGAGAAACAAAAACTTCGTCACATGTACGGCATGACTGAGCGTCAATTCCGTCGCACATTTGACCAAGCAGGTAAAATGCCTGGTAAGCACGGCGAAAACTTCATGATCCTTCTTGAAGCTCGTCTTGACAACCTAGTTTACCGCATGGGCTTAGCTCGCACTCGTCGTGCAGCTCGCCAATTAGTAAACCACCGTCACATCACGGTTGATGGAGCTCGCGTAGATATCCCATCTTACCGCGTTAAACCTGGTCAAACTATCGGCGTTCGCGAAAAATCTAACAGCCTTGTTGTTGTTAAAGAAGCGATCGAAGTTAACAACTTCGTACCAGAATACTTAACTTTCGATGCTGATAAGTTAGAAGCTACTTACACTCGTCACGCTGAGCGTCCTGAGCTAGCAGCTGAAATCAACGAAGCATTAATCGTAGAGTTCTACTCTCGTTAATCTCGGTACTCTGCAAAGAGTATTATTAAAAGCCTTAGGAACCTTGTTTATCAAGGGGCCTGGGCTTTTTTTATTGAATATAGCCGGTATATGTATAGAAACGGGACAATGTAACAAAATAAAAAGAACTGTAGACCTATAGTTAATGATGCTTAACCCTCTCTCTAGAATTTCATCAATTTTTTATTCACATTAATAAAAATCTCTCTTCTTCTAACAACGAAAAAATACTACATTCTACCCCATGACTCATTTTTCTTTGTTATACTCTCCTTCCTCCCCTTTTGTTAATATTATTTTTACAACGTATTCTTTTGTACATAAACTATACCTTCCCCTTTTCTATTTACATTCAACCTTAAAAACCCCTGCATCACCCGAGCATCCGAATGAGMTTAAAGAACTTAATGAACAAGTACCTCTTTGAYCATGAATTTATGAGAATATTCCATTTACAACCCTYCCCTTAAATTGGTATTATTTCCTTGTAAAGGGGAGGGAAAGTTCATGTCTTTAAATATGTATCTGGGAGAAGTACAGGCTCAAACACAAAGTATGAATGCTTTCTGTACCGCTACTATTCAAGGTATGGAACAAGCTATTCAGTCGATTGATGCTTTCACCAGTGATACTGTTCTACAAGGGCAAACATATGACAGTGCAAAGGCATTCTTTGCAGAAACTTTTCGTCCTTTAGCACAAGGAATCATTTATTTGTGTGAAGAACTAATTCGTCAGAATGATGCCTTTCCAAATCAATTTCAATCACAGGTCGCTTCGACAGATGTAATCGAACAAGAAATATTAGAACAAATTCGAGAAATTGACCGAATGAAGGCAAGTATGGAAGCTATCAGTCAAGCTATGCCAATCCCAGGTATGGATGCTATGGTAAATCTTTTTATTGCCATGAGGCGCAAACTTCAAGAAAAGTTAGATCATTTGTATCAGTTCAACCAAACATCTAGCAATAACTACAGTACAGCAATTCAATTAGCTGCTAGTATTGCAACAGGTCTTGCAGAAGTCCAAAGTGGAAAAGGTTTTAGTCCTGCAAGTGGTACATTTAGTACACAAGGTTTGAATATGGAATGGGTGACTTCTATCCAAGCAATTACAGAAGATAGGAAGCGTCAGGCTGATAATTCAATTGAAGAAGGTGCAATGTGCGGCAAAATCCAACCACAATCAGAACAATCCTTTTGGGATAGAAATAAAAAGGATTTGAACGATGCCTGGACTGGTATTTCCACTGGTGTAGTAGATGGCGTTGTAGACGCATGGGACGGATTTGTTGCTTTGGGAGATAAAGAGACCTGGTTGAATATGCGGGATGCGATTGTAAACTATGAGGAAACACTTCCTGCTGCATGGAATGCTTTATCAGATTCATTCATGAATGAATTTTGGAATGGGGATATGGAAAGTAGAGAACATTATGCAGCTTATGCAGTCACTTCGCTACTCACTGGTTTTATTGGTAGCAAAGGTCTGGATAAAGTTGGACAAGTAGGAAAAGTAGAAGCTGTTACAAGTCTTACAAAAGGAAAATCGCTTCTAACAAACTCCTCTGCATACAGAAATTCATTGCATATATTAAATAACTATGAATTCATACCTGGAACTCCTTTCTCATATGCAGGAGTTGGAAGTATCCAACAGTATTTGCAGAAAGCAGCTCCATATACTTATGAAGGTCCAAATGGCCCTAAGACAATAAGATTAAGAAAAGGTGAGTTGGCAGGAGACAAACATCCTGCTACAGGTATTCCGTATGATGCAGATGGGTTCCCTATTTTTAAATCTAAGGGTGAGGTAATCCTCAAAGAGGCAGACTTCAAAAAATCTAGACCAACACATTTTAGAAAATGTAGTAAAGCATTATACGAACAAATAATAAAAGACCCTGATTTAGCTTCAAAATTTACGAAAGAAGAAATCCAAATGTTTAAACAAGGTGAAACACCAAAGCATTACACATGGCATCACCATCAAGATACTGGTAGAATGCAACTTGTAGATTATCAGATACATCACGATACTGGTCATACAGGTGGATATAGAATTTGGGGAAAAGATAGCGATAAATAAGGAGTGGCAAAAATGAACAATATTACATGGTCCTTTATGAGTAAAACACCAGTTACAGACGAAGAAATCCAAAAGATAGAACAATATTTTAATATTAAATTACCCAACGATTTTGTTGCGTGCGTGAAGAAATATGACGGGGGATACCCTAACCCAAAAGTATTTGATGTACCAGGACAAGATGAAAATGTATTCAGTGACCTCTTAACTCTTCATATAGAAGATAAATATTCGATTGTCCAAAACTATGAAGGTATAAAAGATAGATTAGTTGATAAAGTATACCCTTTTGCTAGAGACCCGTTTGGTAACCTTCTATGCTTTGATTACCGAAATAATCTCGAAGCTCCAACTGTTGTATTTTGGGACCACGAAGAAGAAGAGATGGAAGAAGCAATTTACCCTGTTTGTTCCTCTTTCACAGAATTGCTTAATAACTTACGTGATTTTGAAGACGAAGAATAAAAGAAAAAAGAAGAACGCCTTGTATTGAGGGTAAACGTTCTTCTTTTTATTGGTCTATGTAATTATTCATCAAAAACGTAATATTTACAGTGCTTGTACATAAGTTGTAATTGTTGAACTTACATTAGGAGTTTTAATCATTTTACGCTTCGAAGCTGAGGCTTAATAAAAAAACATTTAAGTCACACTCTCATGAGTTGTGGCTTTTATTATGTAGAATTTATAGTTTTTTATAATGAGTAACTAAAACAAAAAAGCCGTACCTCTAATAGAGTACGGCTAAAGCATTGCTAGTGTCTATTCACATTATATATTTTAATTAACTACATCTGCAAAGAGTAGTATTAAAAGCCTTAGGAACCTTGTTTATCAAGGGGCCTGGGCTTTTTTTATTGAATATAGCCGGTATATGTATAGAAACGGAACAATGTAACAAAATAAAAAAGAACTGCAAGTCTATAGTTAATAAAAATTAACCCTCTCTCTAGAATTTCATCAATTTTTTATTCACATTAATAAAAATTCCCCTCTTCTTCTAACACCGGAAACATACTACGCTCTATCCCATAACTCATTTTTCTTTCCTATACTCTCCTTTTGTTAATATTATTTTTACAACGTATTCTTTTGTACATAAACTATACCTTCCCCTTTTCTATTTACATTCAACCTTAAAAACCCCTGCATCACCCGAGCATCCGAATGAGCTTAAAGA
>NZ_JBFUIN010000066.1:0-14141 GCF_056401855.1 Bacillus sp. P4_D3 | reverse complement strand
ACATTTCATGATATTCAAGTGCAATGTAGACAACAAACGAAAAAAGCGTAGCCTATGGCATGAAAAAGAGATTGTAGTTTGGTTTAAATCAAACTACAATCTCTTTTATTTATTTGAATTAATTCCACCAAATCCAAGGCCCGAAATATTTTCGTATGTTCCGAGGAGTAATTCGTATAAAGCGTTCACCGTCAAAGAAGCAACTTAAGTTTGGTAAAACACGCTCTATATTTGGTGGGAGGAAAGAGACGATGTTTTTGTTACTTACAATTGTTATTGTTATAGGTGGYTCGGCAGGAGATGTTTGAAGTTGTAAGGAAATATTAGCGGTGTTTATAAATTTATTGTTTACTGGCTGATCCATTACTTGTACTGTGAATGACACAATAATTACTTCATTTGGTTCAAAGTTAGTTGCAACTAGGAATCCGAAATTTGGATCAGCTAAAGGAAGTGATATGCCGTCAACTATAACGGATCTGCCAATAAATCGTAAACCTGCAGGAATGGTGTCTTGTAAAGAAATGTTTGTAATTGAAAATTCCGAGGTATTCGTAATATGCACCGTATAATCAAAATATTGGTTTAAATAAGCTGAGCTAACGGAAGCGTTTTTAAGCACAGTTGCAGTTATAAATTGAACTGGTATGCGAACAATGTTCGAATTAACGATGAAAGTAATAATCGGATCCTGTGGCGTCAGTTGGAAAGCAGCTGTAACTGTTGCAGCATTGATAATTGTACTGTTTGAAGGGATAGAAGTTACGAGAACTTTAAATGTTATAGTTGCTACTCCATCTGCAGGTAAAGCTCCGATATTAATACCAGTGTCTGGACGGATATTTGGGATTTGGGTACCGTTAATGGTTACACTATTTTCTATAAATGTTGTACCAGCTGGAATCATATCTAAAACGGAAGTATTTACTGTAGGAATTGGGGAATGATTAAATATCTCTAATGTGAATGTAATAATATCTCCTATAACGAAAATAGATTTGTCAGCGTTTTTCTCAATGCGCACCATTGGATCGATGAGTGCTGTTGTAACGGTATTTGTTTGCTTTGTAATTGTAATAGGTGGTTCATTCGGATCAATGGTAACAGTATAGGAAACAGAAGCATCGTTATTGATTGCAGATTGAAGAGTCGAAGAAGATATTGTTATTTGGAACGTAATGATAACAGATTCATTAGGAGCAAGATTTCCTAATGTAATACCATTTTCGGGATTTGCATTAGGCTGATTGATTCCATTAATTGTAACACTGTTAGTAACGAAGGTTGTATCTACTGGTACGGTGTCTATGGCAAGAAGATCTTCAATCGTCACATTACCGCTATTAGAAATTGTAATTGTATACGTTAAAGTTTGACTAGGTAATGCATTCGTGGCATTAACAGATTTTATGGCAACAACATTATCATTTTGGACAGTTGTTGTGGCAGTATTTGTTGTAGTCATATTTGTAACAGGTAAGTTATTTGGGTTGACTATATATTTAAAAGTAGTAATTGCTTGGTTGTTGAGTTCATTTGGTGTTGGAATAGAAGTCACAGTTACTTGGAATGAAGCGATAGCACTTTCGCCTACAATTATAGTACCAATTGGTATGCCGCTTATTGGATTAACTCCCGGAAGAGTTTCTCCGTTTACAATGACGCTATTTTCTATAAACGTAGTACCTTGAGGAATAATATCTTGAATGATTACATCATTTGCTGAAACATTACCAGTTTGATTTAGTGTAATCGTATACGTTAACGTATCACCGACCGTTGCAAATGCAAGGTCAACAGCTTTGTTACTAGTCAAATTTGCGTGATTAATTTCTGTTACGGCAGCTGCTGAAATAATAGTTTCGGTAATAGGCGGTCGATTCGGTAACGTGTATTCATATTCAATTGTACTCGTGTTAGAGATTGGATTTATTTGCGGAATCGAAGTAACCCGTACTTGGAATAGAATAGTTGCTGTCGTATTAGGCGGAATGTTATCAATTTGTATACCGCTAAGTGGGTTGTCATTTGGACGAGCGTTGCCATTCATAATAACACTATTCTCTATAAAGCTCGTATTTGCTGGAATGATATCTGTAACAATAATGTTTTCCACTTGTATATTTCCGTTATTTATGATGGAAATTGTATAAGGGATGATAGTTTGTAGGTCAGCGTATTGGATTGGCGTTGTTTTTGTCGCAATTACATTAGCAGAAATAACTTCAGTGAAGGTAATATTACTAGTCGATATTTTTTCTTCACCATTTATTGTATAACGAGAAGTTGATTGATTTTGAATGTGACCGCTAGCTGGAAGAGCTACCACGGTAACAGAAAATGTGACTGGGATAGAAATGTCAGGAGCAATCGTTCCTACAAGTATACCGGCACTTGGATTGGCGTTAAGCTGAGGAATATTATTTACTAAAACGCTACCGTCTATAAAGGTTGTTCCATCAGGAATATTGTCTGTAAATACAACAGCAGTAGCATCCGTATTCCCTGTATTTGTTAAAGTTGTTGTATAAGTTAAAATGTCACCAATTGTTACAGAAGTCAAATCAACAGTTTTAAGTGAAACGATATCAGCATCATTAATTTGAACGAAAGTAGTATTGGAAGTAGTAGATTTTTGAATTGGTGCAAAGTCAGGGTTGAAAATAAAGTCGTAGACGATGTTTGCAGTATTAGGTGTTGGATTTACAGCTGGCAAATTCGTAACGGAAACTTGGAATGTTATTGTTGTCGATTGACTTGACGCGATATTAGGAATGGAAAAGCCGATATTCGGATCTGCTGCAGGAAGTACCGTATTGTTAACTATTACGCTTCCTGGAATAAATACTGTTCCATCCGCTATAGTATCTGTAAAAAAGATGGAGTTAGTTGTAGTGGATCCGTTATTTTGAATGAATACTGTATATTCAATGGTTTCATCAATATTAGCTAATACTTTATTAGCGGATTTTGTAGCGATAAGAATAGCATCAATAAATTGTATATTTGTACTATTGGAAGAGGTCGTTTCTGAAATAGGTGGTAAGCTTGGGTCTGGTTTATATTCATAGTGAATGACGGCGATATTATTAATGTTATTTTGAGAAGGTATAGAGACTACATTTACTTGGAACGTAACAATAATCGTATTATTTGGAAGGATTATATCAAGGGCGATTCCGGTAATTGGATTTTCGTCAGGTCTTGGTATGCCATCCACAAGGATGCTATTTGGAACGAATGTGGTCCCAGCTGCAATTGCGTCAATTAGGAGAGTATTTGTAATAGGTACTGTACCAGAGTTTGTAACTGCGACTGTATATGTGATGATTTGACCGATGCGTGTAATGGATCTATTGGCGGATTTAATTGCACTAACATTTGCCGTCCGCACTWCAGTGTTTACTGCATTTGATAACGATCTACGCTGAATAATTGGAGAACTAGGGTCAATTTGGTATTCATACGAAGTGTCTGAAATATTAATGACTGTATTGCCCGAAGGTATACTTGTAAGTTGTACTTGGAATGAAATAGTGACTGTTTCATTTGGTTGTATCGTGCCGAGAGTTACTCCGTTTTCAGGATTCGTGCCAGGCTGAATCACATTATTTATTGATAAGCTATCTTCAATGAATATAGTACCTTCTGGAATGTTATCAATGAACACAGTATTGTTAGCTGGAACGGTTCCTATATTTTGTAGTGTATTTGTATAGGTAATATTTTGCCCGATTGATATGAAAGTTACATCAGCACTTTTAACAGAAATAATATTTGCGTTTTGAAGCGATGTTGTAACAACGTTAGAATTTGCAGAGCGATTCACTGGTGGGGCTGTAGGGATACTTACATATTGGTAATTTGCAGATGATTGATTTACAATTTCGGTTTCAGTAGGTGGATTATTTGTATGCACTTGAAATAGTATCGTTTTGGAACTGTTTGATGGAATCGTTTCAATCGGTATTCCGTTTTCTGGATTTACACCTGGCTGAAGGACACCGTTAATTGTGACACTATCGGGAACGAATGTAGTCCCAGCTGGAATAGAATCTGTGAAAATAATATTTATTGCGTCAACATTGCCGATATTTTTCACTTCAGAAATATAAAGTATAGTTCCACCAATATCTACAGTTATTGGATTGGATGTTTTTGTAATTGTCAATTGTGCTTGCACGAAATTTGTAATGACGATATTACTTGTAGATGTTTCAGTAATAGGCGGTTGCCCTGGGTCTGGTTGAATTGTATATGTTGTATTGGATTGATTTGTAATCGATTCTTGCGAGAATGGATCGTTAATAAGAATTTGGAACGAAATAAGGTGAGTAGCGTTTGCTGCTAGGTTAGGCAAAGTAACACCTACATTTGGATTGGCACCAGGTATAGCTGTTCCGTTAAGTGTAAAACTATTTTCTACGAATGTAGTACCATCTGGAGTAGAATCTAAAAATGAGAGATTAGTTGCTGAGATATTTCCGTTATTTTCTAATGTGATCGTGTAGGTCAAAATATCGCCCGTTGTTGCTTGTTGTACATTGACTGCTTTTAAAGAAAGGATAGTCGCATCTGAAATTTGTGTGAAAGCTGGATTAGACATAATTGTTCGAGAGATGATTGGAGTAGTTGGATCGGCGATAAAAGTATAGTCAATACGGGCTGTATTAGAAATTGGATTTACACTTGGAATGAATTGAACGATAACTTGGAATGTGACGGTGACGATTTCTGATGGCGCAATGGCGTTTAATGGTATTCCTACGTTTGGATCGGCGCCTGGAACGGAAACGGTATTAATGGTCACGCTATTAGGAATAAGTGCAGT
This sequence comes from Bacillus sp. P4_D3, assembly GCF_056401855.1. NCBI lineage: Bacteria > Bacillati > Bacillota > Bacilli > Caryophanales > Bacillaceae > Bacillus > Bacillus sp. P4_D3. Next base: position 9,310 of record NZ_JBFUIN010000066.1, on the reverse strand, counting down.
TCCTTCTGGGACCAAATCTGTTAAAATAACTGTATTTGTAGTTGTATTTCCGTTATTTCGAACGACTACTGTGTAAGTGATTGTACCGTTTGTAGATTGTACGAGAGAATCTGTATTTTTAGTTGCGGATAACGATGCATCAACGACAGCTGTATTCACCGTATTAGATGAGGATGTTGCTGTAACTGGAGGTTGACTCGGATCTACAATATACGTGTAACTTGTAATGGCTTGATTTATAATCGCCCCTTGCGGTGGAATAGAACTAGCAAGAAATTGGAACGTAATAGTAGCAGAATCACCTGGTGCGATAATACCAACTGGAATACCGAGAGTTGGACTTGCATCTGGAAGCGGAATTCCATTTAACGTAACACTATTTGGAACGAATACTGCACCTACAGGAACTCCGTTAATGAGTAATACAGAATTTGCAGGGAAGTTTCCGGTATTCGTTAATGTTGCTGTATACGTAATTACATCTCCGATAGATACAATTGTTCGATTTGCTTCTAAAACAGTTGTAACAGTAGCGTTATTAATTTGTGTTGAAGCGCTATTAGAACTTATTGTGCCTGTAACAGGAGGAGCAGTCGGATCAACAATGAATGCGTATTGAATAGATGCAACGTTTGTAATTGGGTTTGAAGGTGGAGTAGATGTAACTATGACTTGGAAAGTAACAGTTAATGAACTGTCTGCGTTAACGGTTCCAATATTAACTCCGTTATTTGGATTTGCCCCTGGAATGGTACTTCCATTTACAGAAAAACTATTTTCAACAAAAGTCGTTCCAGCTGGAATAATGTCTGAGAAATTTAAATTCGTAGCGTTTGTATTGCCGCTATTTTGAATCAAAACTGTATAAGTGATCGTGTCTCCGATATTTGCAAAGGCTGTATTAGCAGTTTTTACAGCTGAAAGTATTGCTGAATTAATAGAAGTAACGAAGACGTTCGTTTCCACATTACCAGGTTGAGCCTGTAATGAATTGCCTACGTTATATTGGAAGTTAACAAATCCTAAGTTTTGGAGTTCAGGTGTGAAAGTTGTTGGATTGCTTACAATTTGAACTTGGAATACGATTGTTACGATTTGATTTGGAGTTATTGTATTTATGCCAACACCGTCAATAATAGAAGCGGATGGTAATGGAGTACCATCAACAATAACTGATCCTGCAACAAATTGTGTCCATGTCGGTAAAGGGTCTGAGAAAATAACGTTGTTAGCAGGAATATTTCCTGTGTTGGTTATAGTAGTTGTATACGTAATCGTATCACCAATAGTGGCAAAAGTTTTATCTGCTATTTTAATAGTAGTTAAAATAGCACTTTCAATTTTTGTTGTAACGTTGTTAGAAGTAATGTTTTTTGAAACTGGAGGATTTGCTGGATTAACGATATGTTGAAAGCTAACGCTAGCCTGATTGGTAATTGGATTTATAGGCGGAATTTCATTTGCATTAATATGAAATGCTACGATGACAGATTGGTTTGGCGCGATATCACCAATTGGAACGCCTGTAATTATGTTTGCATTTGGGATGCTAGTTCCGTTAAGTGTAAAACTATTCGGTTCAAAGGAAGTTCCGTCTGGAATAAGGTCGGTAAAAATAACATTAGTTGCACTAACATTTCCGCTATTTGTAATTGTAACGGTGTAGACAATATCCTGCCCGATATCTACCGTAGATACATTTGTGCTTTTTTGCGCTGTAAGAATAGCGGTATTAATTTGTGTTGTCGTTGTATTAGATTGATTGGAGGTTATAGTAGGTGGCTGGTTAGGATCAACGACATAATGATATGTGCTAGAAGCAGAATTGGTAATTGGATTAAGTGTTGGAAGTGTAGTAACAGTTGCTTGGAATGTGACAATTGCCGCATTACCACCATTAATTGAACCAATATTTACACCGGTAGATAAATCGGCATTTTGGATGGTTTGCCCGTTAACTGTGAAACTATTCGGAACGAAAGTTAAATTGCTATCAAGAATATCAATAATGGTTACATCAGTTGCAGTTGTATTCCCTGTATTAGGAAGGTTAAGTGTAAATGTTATTGTATCACCAATATCCGCAAAAGTAAGATTTGCTGTTTTTGTACTTATAATAGTTGCGTTGTTTATTTGAAGAAGCGTAGTGTTAGAATTAGCTGTACTTGAAACAGGGGGATTATTTGGATCAACAGTAAACTCATAATTTGTGGATGCTGTATTTGGTGCTGGATTAATAGGTGGGATGCTGTTAACCGTAACTTGAAAGACGATACTATATATTTCATTTGGCGGAAGTGCTGCAAGTAATACACCTGTATTCGGATTCGCGTCAGGTTGTAAAATACCATCGACAGTTAATGTGTTAGGAACAAATATGAGTCCACTTGGTAATACATCTGTGAATACAATGTTAGTTGCATCGGTATTGCCTACATTGGTAATAGAAGTAGTGTAGAAAGCAGTTTGCCCGATATCTGCAAAGGATACACTTTCATTTTTCGTCATAGATAATATGGCTTCTCTAATTTGCGTTGAAACAGGATTACTAATTGAAGTTTCTGCATCAGGTGGTGAGACTAATTGATACGATGTCGATGAGAAATTTACAATTGGATTTACGGTTGGTAATGAGGTCACATTTATTTGGAATGAAACGGTTACTGTAGTCCCAGCTGTTATAGGCCCAATATTTACACCGTTCGTTGGATTCGCGCCACTTTGAGGGATGCCATTAATAGAAAATGTGTTTGTAATAAATGTAGTTCCGCTCGGCATTGTATCTGTGAAAATAACATTTTGTGCGGATGAGTTTCCATTGTTTGTTAAAGCAACAGTGTAAGTGAGTGTGTCTCCGATACGGCTAAATGATTTATCGACTTGTTTCGATGAAAGAATGGTAGCTGTATTAATTGTAGTGAACACTGTGTTTGAAATAACAGTCCTTGAAACAATAGGGGCATTTGGGTCAGCGATAAATGTGTAAGAAGCACTAGCGGAATTGGCAATAGGATTTTGAACAGGTGTRGAAGTAGCGGTCACTTGAAATGCTATAGATATTGAGTTGTTAGGAGCAATTGCTCCAATCGTTATACCTGTATTAGGATTAAGACCAATTTGCGTGATGCCATCTATTGTAACGCTATCAGTAATAAACGTTGTACCATCTGGTATAAGATCAGTGAAAGTAATGTTAGTTGCATTTGTATTACCACTATTCGTTAAAACGGTCGTATAGGTAATGGTATCACCAAGTGTTACAATTGTTTGATCGACTGATTTTACCATCGTTATCATAGCGTCAAGTACAGGGTTTGTAACGATATTAGTTGAAGTAGAAGTTGTAACAGGAGTTCCGTTTGGATCAACAGTATAAGAATATAAAATTGTGTCATTACCCATAATCGAATTTGAAGGAGGAACAGAAATAACATTTACTTGAAAAGTAACAGTTACTGTTTCGCCAGGTGCGATATTTGGTATATTTACTCCAAGTGCTGGTTGTGCGCCAGGTTGCTGGATACCATTTATTGTGACCGAATTGGGTATAAATGTAGTGCTAGCCGGAATAGCGCTTGTAAATGTTACATTTGTAGCTGGTGTGTTTCCTGTATTCGTAATAGTAGTTGTATACGTAACTGTATCACCAACAGAAATAATAGATTTATCAACACTTTTTGTTGTAGTTAATATTGCGCTATTTATTGTCGTAGTAACGGTATTAGATGAAGCGGTTTGTGTTATAGCCGGTTGACTTGGATCGACAATATGCTGAAATTGTACAGAACTAAAATTAGAAATTGGATTTATACTTGGAATGTTTGTAGCAAGTACGTTTATCGTAATAGTAGCCGTACTACCGGGATTTATATTTCCAATCTGAATCCCGTTCGCTGGATTGCCTATTTGCTGTGTACCAGAATCATTTGTAAGAGTTCCGGATATAAATGTCGTTCCGTCAGGTAAAGTATCCGTGAAAATTATATTTTGTGAAGTGACATTTCCTGGATTACTTAATGTAATTGTATAAGAAATTGTATCGCCGATCGTTGCAAAAGTTTTATCTACAGATTTAACCAGTGCAATTTCCCCGGAATTTATTTGTGTCGAAACAGAATTGGATGTTGTACTTCGTGAAACAAGTGGTAAATTAGGTCCTGTCATAAATTGATAATTAATAGAAGCACCGTTTACAACCGGTGAGTTTGGCCCACCGGGTCCGATTGTAAAAATTGGATTTGGAATACTAACTACTTGAACGCGGAAGGTGACGTTTATAAAGTCCTCTGCGATAATATCCCCAATTGGTATCCCGTTCGCTGGATTTACCCCAGGTAATAAAACTCCTCCTACTCGAACACTATCTTCTATAAATACTGTATTATTTGGAATCGGATCTGTAAAAATGATATTAGTAGCAGTCGTGTTCCCTATATTGTCTAATAAAACTGTATACGTTAAAAATGAATTTCCAGGTGCTACGTCAGAAAATAGACGATCCACACTTTTTGTTGCTTGAATAATTGCTTCGTTAATTTGAACTAAGACCGGATTACTAGTAGCCGTTTCTGTAATAGGCGGCTCGGTAGGGTCAACGATGATAGAGTATGTTGTGCTTGATTGGTTCAATGTAGGGTTTGAAGATGGTATTGAACCGACAATAGCTTGGAAGCTAATGGTTGTCAATCCTCCAACTGGAATTGGGTCTAAAGGAACCCCGCTATCTGGTCTAAATCCAAGTTGTGGGATGGTGTTAATTTGTACGCTATCAGGAACGAATGAAAGTTCAGGTGGTAATATATCTATAAAAACAGGTGTGTTTGCAGTAGTATTTCCGCTATTAGTGAGAGTAGTTGTATACGTAATTGTATCGCCAATAGCAGCAAATGCACTACTCGCAATTTTTGATGCGATAACAGAAGCGGAATTTACTTGTGTAAAAGTTTTGTTGGATTGAACTGTTCGTGAAACAGGCGGTTCGTTTATATCTACAATAAAACTATATTGAAGCGATGATTGGTTAGGGATTGGATTAGGATTTGGAATCGCTGTAATGTTTACTTGAAAACTAAGTGTAACTATTGAATTGGTAGTAATATTTCCGATGTTAATACCGTTTTGTGGATTTGCATTAGGAATGGTTGTTCCATTTACCATAAAACTATTTGGAATAAACGTTGTACCATTTGGAATTAAATCTGTAAAAATAACATTGTTTGCGGTAGTATTACCGGAATTAGTAACGGTTGAAGTGAAAGTAAGTGTATCTCCGATAGTAGCGAATGTTGAATTGACAGTTTTATTTATAGATAGAGTAGCATCAATAATTGGGGTAACCGTCGTATTCGTAATTGTACTACCAACAGCAGATGATTGGTTTGGATTCACTGTGTACTCATAATTTACAAGTGCATTATTTGTTAATGTTCCACTAGGAGGTATTGCTAAAATTTTTGCTTGAAAACCAATAAATACAGTATTACCTGGGGGAATATCTGCTAAGTGAACACCAAGTGATGGATCTAATCCTGGCTGCGGAACGTTATTGATAGTTACAGAGTTTTGGACAAATGAAGCGCCTGCACCAAGTCCATCTGTTAAAACAGTTGCACTAGCAGGGATATTACCCGTATTTGTAACTGCAATTGTATAGGTGACAATGTCTCCAATTGCAGCCGTCGGTATATTCACTGACTTAGTAGCGACAATAGTAGCATTGTTAATTTGCGTTGTTATTAAGCTACTTAACGCATTGGCGGATGCTGGAGGTAAGCTAGGATTTACGACATACTGGTACGTTGTATTACTTTGGTTCGGAATTGGATTTGGATTAGGGATGGAATTCACTTTTATTTGAAACGAAATTATAGTATTTGCATTCGGATTTATTGGATCAATTGCAATTCCGTTAGCAGGATTTGTATTCGGGAGTATATTCCCGTTTACTGTGACACTATTAGGAATAAACGATGTCCCGTTTGGAATTACATCTGTAAATATCACGTTTGATGCAAGTATGTTCCCATTATTCGTTAAGGTAGTCGTGTACGTAATAATATCATTTACGTTAGCAAACTGTTTATCTGCAGATTTTGTAGCGGCAACCGTAGCATTATTAATTGTTGTCTGTACAGTGTTAGAAGAAGTCATTTGCATTACGGCTGGTTTTGATGGATCGTACGTGTATTGGAATGTAGTACCTGATTGATTAGTAATGGGATTAATGGATGGAATAGCTGGTACATTCACTTGAAAGGAAACAGTACGTGAGGAGTTTGCTCCAATTGTACCGAGGGAGATGCCGTTTGCTGGATTAACATTAGCTACAGGCACATTATCAATTGCTACACTATCTGGAATGAAAAGTGTACCACTTGGAATAACATCCGTAAAAATAACATTAGTAGCCGGAATATTTCCGTTATTTGTTAGTACAGTTGCATACGTAATGCTATCACCGACATCAGCAAAGTTTGTACTTGTTAATTTATTCGCTACGATAGTAGCAGTATTAATTTGTGTAGTTACTATATTGCTAGAGGCGTTTTGAACGACAGCAGGTAAACTTGGATCAGCGATAAAGCTATATTGAAGTGAAGCGCTATTTTGAATTGGATTTGGTGAAGGTATCCCATTTGCACTAATTTGGAAGACAATTGTTGTAATTCCGCCTGCTGGAATTGTACCAACTTGAAGACCGGCACTTGGATCTGCGCCTAGCTGTAAAGCACCACCTATAAAAATACTATTTGGTATGAGAGTAGTTCCAGGAGGCAGTATGTCGGTAACAACAACAGTATTTGCTGTAGTATTGCCAAGATTAGCTAAGGAAATTGTATATGTGATTGGTTGCCCGACATCGGCGATAGTTAAATCGACCTCTTTGACAATAACTACATTTGCTAAATTAATTTGTGTACTTACAGTGTTACTTAAAGATATTTCTATAGTTGGTGGGTCGCCCGGATTTAGAATAAAGCTATACTGTGTACTAGAGGAATTTATTGTTGGGTTTTGTGTTGGTAAAGAGGTGACAGTTACTTGATAAGAGACGGTAAGTGAGCCGTTAGCAGGAATGGAAGGTAACGGAACACCGATATTTGGATCTGCGTTATTTTGGAATACACCATTAATAAGGAAAGTGTTTGGGATAAAGATAGTGCCATCGGGATTTGTATCTACGAAAGTTGGACTATCAGCAGAAACACTTCCTGCATTCGTTAAAATAACGGTATAAGTTAATATATCCCCAACGGTAGCGAACGCTCGATCCACTGTTTTTGCCGAAATGACATTTGCATCATTTACTTGAGTAAATGTAGTGGTTGAAGTTGTGTTTGCACTTACAGGGGAAGCGTTTGGATCAACGATAAAGTTATAGGAAATGGAAGCGCTATTTGAAATAGGGTTAGGATTTGGAATACTAGTTATTAATACTTGGAATGAAGCTGTAATGGTAGTGCCAGCGTTGATACTGCCAATATTGATGCTAGCTGGTGTAACGCCCGGCTGAGTAACACCGTTAATCATAACACTGTTTGGCACAAAGGAAGTACCATTCGCAATGGAATCGGATAGTAATACATTGTTCGCTGCAACGTTTCCGTCGTTTGTAAGAGCAAATGTGTAAGTTAATACATCTCCAACTTCCGCAAACGTTTTATCTACAGATTTAATAGCATGAAGATTTGCTAGTCTAATTGTCGATGTAACAGAATTAGAATTTGTTGTTTTTGAAGTTGGTGGCAGGCTTGGATTTACAGTGTAAATATAAGAGGCGAAAGCGTTATTAATGATAGGGTTTTGTGCAGTAATGTTAATAACTGTTACTTGGAAGGATAAGGTGAAAGTAGCTCCGCCAGGAATTGTGCCGATAGGTAAGGCAACGAGAGAATCTACATTTTGCAAAACGCCATTAAGAGTTACAGAACCTAGAGTCAATATCGTTCCGTTTGGAAGTGGATCTGTTAGTTGAACGTTATTAGCCGCCGTATTTCCGCTGTTTGTAATAAGGATTGTATAACTTATAGTTTCGCCAATTGTGGCAAATTGTTTGTTTGTAGATTTTGTTAATGTTAAATTCGCATTGTTAATTTGAGTGGAAACGAGATTGGAAGAAATGTTTTTTGTAACGGGTGATTGGCTAGGGTTGACGGTGTATTGATAAGAAGCGCTTGATCCGTTAGATACGACATTTGACGCGGGTATTGTGTTAACTACTACTTGAAATGAAATATTTTTGGTTGTGCCAGTTGGGATGGATCCTATGTTCACACCATTAGCGGGATTTGCTCCAACTTGTGTCGTGCCATCTATTGTTAAACTGTTTAAGACAAAAGTAGTGCCAGTGGGAATGATATCCGTAAAAATAACATTGTTAGCAGTCGTATTACCTGTACCTACAAAGGAAACTGTATAGGTCAGTGTATCGCCAATATCAGCAAAGTTTTTATCCACTGCTTTCGCCATAGTTACAGTAGCATTATTGACTTGAGTAGATACGGTATTGGTCGTATCAGATCCATTTACTACTGGTTGGTTTGGGATAGGAACGTATTGGTAAGTTGTCGTACCACTATTTAATATTGGGTTTGTTTGAGGAATAGTCGGGACAGTTACTTGAAATGCAATAGTAGCGGTAGAATTTGCAGCGATGGTTCCAACTGATATGCCGTTTGCGGGATTCACTCCAGTTTGAGTAACGCCGTTAACAGTGACACTCCCTGGAATAAAAGTAGTCCCGCTTGGAATCGGATCCGTATATATAACGTTCGTTGCCGCAATATTTCCTACATTAGCTAGGGAAATACTGTAAGTTAACGTTTCGCCAATATCGGTAAAGAGTTTGTTAACTGATTTTGTTCCATTAATATCTGCGAGGTTAATTTGTGTTCCGGCAGAGTTGCTTGTTGCAATACCGTTAAAAGTCGTTCCCCCAGCAATTGGTGTATATTGAAATGTAATAGTAGCGGTGTTAGAGATAGGGTTTTGGCTTGGAAGAGAAACGACAGTCGCTTGGAAAGTTATTGTACGAGAAGCATTATTATTAATTGTCCCTAAGGATATACCGGCGATAGGATTTGCGTTTGTTTGTGGTACGTTATCTATCGTTACGCTTCCAGGTATAAAGGAAGTGCCGTTAGGGAGAATGTCTATAAAAGTAACGTTATTTGCGGGAAGAAGCCCAGTGTTAGGGACAGTAACTGTATAAGTAAGAACACCCCCAATTGCAGCAACACTTTTATTCACGCTTTTCGTTGCTTGTATATTAGGTGAATTTATATTAATTTGTAAGCCAACTGTATTCAAC
>NZ_JBFUIN010000065.1:0-14169 GCF_056401855.1 Bacillus sp. P4_D3 | reverse complement strand
GGATTAATTCCGGCAATTTTTTTTTATGATGGGATTGTCGAAAGTTGTTGGTAAGTCGATATATTATAAAAATCGCTGATATATTTGAAGTTGCGGTCGATATATTGCAAAAATCGCTGATATATTTTCTGGCGTCTTGCATCTTTCCCTCGAATGTAGTACATTAATTTTAGTTTAACAAAACGAAAGACGATGATAAGGAAAAGTAGTATATACTATAATCTAAAGCGAGTCAGGGGCGGTGAGAGCCTGATGAGGCGGTATATGTGAAGAACACCTTGGAGTTGCTAACCGAAATTGAAACTTGTATTCAAGAGTAGACTTAGACGGGAATCCGGCCTGTTACAAACCGGGAAGTATGTATTACATACGAGTTAAAGTTGGTCTTTATGACAAATTGGGTGGTACCGCGAAGTTTAACCTTTCGTCCCTTTATGGATGAAAGGTTTTTTTGTATTTAAATATATGAGTAAAGGAGAATTTTACTATGGAAAACACATTAGTAAAAAGTCTGTATAGAGATACAGATAAATACGCAGATCAAACAGTACAAGTATCGGGTTGGATTCGTAACTTACGTGATTCAAAAGCATTTGGTTTCATCGAATTAAACGACGGTAGCTTCTTCAAAGGTGTTCAAATCGTTTTCGATACAGAATTAGAGAACTTCAAAGAAATTGCAAAGCTTCCACTAAGCTCTTCAGTTAAAGTAGAAGGTAAAGTAATTGCAACACCTGGAGCGAAGCAACCATTTGAAATTAAAGCAGAAAAAATTGATATCGAGGGCTTATCAGATTCTGATTACCCACTTCAAAAGAAGCGTCACACGTTTGAATACTTACGTACAATCGCTCACTTACGTCCAAGAACAAACGCATTCTCTGCAACATTCCGCGTGCGTTCTATCGCAGCATTTGCAATTCACCAATTCTTCCAAGAGCGTGGATTCGTACATGTTCATACACCAATCATCACTGGTAGTGATACAGAAGGTGCAGGCGAAATGTTCCGCGTAACAACGCAAGACTTAAACAACGTACCAAAAGGTGAAGACGGACAAGTTGACGAAGCAAAAGACTTCTTCGGTAAAGAAACAAACTTAACAGTAAGTGGACAACTTAACGCTGAAGCTTATGCATTAGCATTCCGTGATGTGTACACGTTCGGACCTACATTCCGTGCAGAAAACTCAAACACAACTCGCCACGCAGCGGAGTTCTGGATGGTTGAGCCTGAGATTGCATTCGCTGAATTAGGTGATGTAATGGATCTTACAGAAGATATGCTGAAATATGCAATGAAATACGTACTAGAGCATGCACCAGAAGAAATGGACTTCTTCAACAGCTTCGTTGATAAAACAGTTCTAGAGCGCATGAACAACGTGATCAACTCTGACTTCGGTCGCATCACTTATACAGAAGCAATTAAAGTACTTCAAGAATCAGGTGCTGAATTCAAATACCCAGTAGAATGGGGTATTGACTTACAAACAGAGCACGAAAGATACTTATCAGAAGAAATCTTCAAACGCCCTGTATTCGTAACTGACTATCCGAAAGACATTAAAGCATTCTACATGCGTATGAACGAAGATGGTAAAACAGTAGCAGCTACTGACCTTCTAGTTCCTGGCATCGGCGAATTAATCGGCGGTAGCCAACGTGAAGAAAGAATGGACGTTTTAGTAGACAGAATTAAAGAATTAGGTATGAACGAAGAGGACTACTGGTGGTACTTAGAACTTAGAAAATACGGCGGTACAAAACACGCTGGATTCGGTCTAGGTTTCGAGCGCTTCCTAATGTACATCACTGGTATGGCTAACATCCGTGACGTAATTCCATTCCCAAGAACTCCAGGTTCTTCTGAGTTTTAAGATGAAAAAAGCGAGAGCAACTGCTCTCGCTTTTTTTGTTTGGAAAAATGTTGTTCATAGGTTCGTTCATCTCTCACATATAGTAAAACGAATGAAATATTTATGGGCAAGGGAAGGGGTTTTTGTACAATGGGGGAAATTCCAAGTCATACAAAGTGGACATTGCGTGACAAGTATATAGTAATCACTGGTGCAACAAGTGGTATTGGATTAGCGGCAGCTAAGGCATTTGCGGAGCGCGGTGCCAAGCTAGGAATTATTGCACGCAACGAGGCAAAAGCGAATGATGCTATTGCTCAAATTAAGGATGTAACGAATGGGGATGTGATGATAGATCTATTTTTAGCTGATATGGCTTCCCAACAATCTATACGCCGGGTAGCTACTGATATTTTAGAAAGGTGTCCGAGAATAGATATATTAGTGAATAATGCTGGTGCTTTATTTCAAACAAGGCAGCTTACAGAGGACGATTTGGAGATGACTTGGGCGGTTAACCATTTAGGTCCATTCCTAATCACTAATTTGCTGTTGGAGCGTTTAAAAGAAAGTGCTCCTGCTCGTGTTATCACCACCGCATCTCACGGTCACAAAATGACTAAAAAGGGAATTGATTTCGGTGATTTAGATGCAGAACAACTGTATCGTGGTGCTAAGAAATTCATGGGTGGTCCTACAATGCGTTATGCGCAATCAAAACTAGCAAATATTTTATTTACCGCTGAATTGGCAAAGCGGTTGGAGGGGACGGGTGTTAGTGCATACAGCTTCGATCCAGGGCTAGTGGCTACGAATTTCAACCAGGACAATGGTCTAGTTGCTCGCTTAACTATGGCAGCAATGAAACCTTTCTCTCGTACACCCGAGAAAGGTGCTGAAACTCTAGTATGGCTAGCAGAATCAACYGAATTTACTAATCATAGTGGTTATTACTATGCCGATAAGCAAATAGGAAAAATGTCTGAAGCTGCCTTGGATAAGGATGCCGCAAAACGTCTATGGGACATTAGTGAAAAACAGACAGGAGGATAAAAGAGTAGCCAGTATATGTTCAGATGGTTATGCTGAATAGTTTTTTACTCTTAAGTGAAAAGTAATCTTGGGGGTGATTGTAATGAGTAAGAAAGTGAAAACAGACCATTCTAGATCAAGCTTAGGTTCTCCGGAAGTGGAAGGACAAGGAACGACTACGCATGAAACGGGTTCTTATAAAGTACCTTCATCAAATAAGAAGCAGAAACGAAGTTAAACATAAAAAGGGAGTCATGGAGACTCTCTTTTTTAGGTGAATAGTAAATGAATATATATCAGATTAAATTTAAATATATAGATATAAATAAGAAGTGCGGCAAAAATAGGAACGTGTGAGATCCTATTTATCCATTTTTCATTCATAAAAGGCGAAAAGAATTCAATTCTTTTCGCCTTGTTTAGTTCATCCATATCCTGTCGATACTAAAAAGTAGTTATTTTTTCAGTAACCGAAACGCCTTCTCTGTATTAGCAAAATGCACTTTCACAAACTCAGGTAGTCTTTCTTTACCGACTTTTTGAATTAATTTAGCAGCGGCAATATCAACTTGTTTACCAGCACCTTTCGGAAGTTGCATACCAGCTTTTTTGCTTAGTTCGTCAAATTGTTTTACGAATGAGTAACGAGCTAAAATAGAAGCGGCGGCTACTGCTAAATGGACACTTTCACCTTTTGTAGCGAAATAAACATTTTCACGCTGTACCTGTTTTTGTTTCGCTAAATATTTATAGTATGTATCAGGCTGTGTAAATTGGTCGATTAAGATACCCTCAGGTGTTGTAGGTGCAATTTTAGCCAATAAGTTTGTGATGGCTTTGTTATGCAGTAAAGCCTTCAGTTTACCTTGGTTGTTTCCTTTATCAAATAGCTCGTTATATTTTTCATTATGAAGAACGAGGGAGCTGTAAGGAACAACGTGAAGGAGTTGTTTTGCAATCTCAGCAATTTGAGCATCATTTAAGTTTTTGGAGTCTTTTACACCGAGTTCTTTTAAAAGTGGAATTTGCTTCGCATCCACATATACAGCAACTACTGTCATCGGTCCGAAATAATCACCAGTACCTACTTCGTCTGATCCTAGAATAGACATTGTGCCGATGGAAGCGGGCGGCGCATAACGATGTGAATTGACCGATTTTTTTACAGCTGATTTTGGTGTTTGAGAGACGGTTTGCCAACGAGAAGCTTCTGCTTCAGCACGTCCACCTTGAAACATCACTTTCCCTGATTTATAAGCTGTAATTGTGCAAGATGGAACCTTTGCCATAAAGATACCGCCTTGCGGAATTTTGGGGCTAAGTGCTTGTTTGTATTGTTGTTTCATGTCTTCAATTACTGTAGAACTTGTTTGTATTACGATAGAATTTGACAAAATGGTCGCTCCTTTTTTATGTTGTTATTTTTATCATATCGGATTGTTCTTTCTGTTTCCATATTATGATGGTTCATGGTATGATAAACTTTAGGATTCTGTACGTGATTGGAGGCCGGTGAGTTGTCACAACAAAAGGGAAATAAAAGTCGAATTAATGTAGAAATATATGGTCAACAATATTCAGTTGTTGGCGATGAAAGTACAAGTCATATCCGCATGGTAGCAGCGATTGTGGATGATAAAATGCGCGAACTCAATGCCAAGAATCCTTCGCTTGATACGAGTAGACTAGCGGTATTGACGGCGGTAAACGTCATACACGATTACATAAAATTAAAAGAAGAACATGAGAAATTGAAAGAAAGTATGACACAAAAAGGAATTGAATAAACATGATTGATATTATTATCATTTTATTGCTTGTTATGGGATTCTTCCTCGGTTTACGCAGAGGATTTATTTTGCAACTTGTAAAGTTAACAAGCTTTATTATCGCATACCTCGTTGCATACTGGTATTGTAAAGATTTAGCGCCAGCACTTGCGAAAATTATTCCGTATCCATTTGATAAGAATGTTTCTGTTCCAGAATGGATAGATGCGAATAATATTGAGGGTGTCTTCTATCAAGCAATTGCGTTTATCGTATTATTTATTATTACAAAAATCGCACTTTCACTACTTGGTAATTTACTGAATATGTTTGCAGAAATCCCAGTTTTAAAGCAAGTCAATGCGGTTGCTGGGGCACTTCTTGGCTTTTTAGAAGTGTATATCATTCTGTTTGTCTTAATTATTGTTGGATCAATTCTTCCAATTGAACAAATACAAACACCATTACAAAAATCATCAATTAGCAAAATAATTGTAGACGATACACCGATTCTTTCTGAAAAGGTGAAGGAACTATGGCAGACAGGTAGCAGAGTGTAACTTCTCTTTTTTCGGAAAGAGAAGTTTTTTTCTATGAAAGAAAGGCGGGGCAATGATGAAAGTGAATAAAAAACAAGTTATCAAATTACTAGAGACAATCGGCCTGTTTATGGAACTAAAGGGCGCAAATCCATTTAAAATATCTGCATTCCGTAAAGCGGCGGCAGCGCTAGAAAGTGATGACCGTAGTCTTTCTGAAATTGAAGATTTCACAAAGATTCCAGGTATCGGAAAAGGAACGGCAGCAGTTATTCAAGAATATATAGAATCGGGAACATCTGAAGTACTACAAGAACTTGAAAAAGAAGTGCCAAGCAGTTTATTACCACTATTAAAACTACCAGGCCTTGGTGGTAAGAAGGTGGCCAAGTTATACAAAGAACTTGGTGTTGTTGATATGGAAACGTTAAAAGCTGTTTGTGAAGAAAATAAAGTACAAGCTTTAGCTGGATTTGGTAAGAAAACAGAAGAGAAAATATTAGAAGCAATTGATCAAGTAGGCTCTCGTCCAGAGCGTTTACCAATTGCGATGGTATTGCCTATTGCCGGGGAAATAGAGGAGAAATTGTCGAATGTTGCTGAAATAATCCGTTTCTCACGTGCTGGTAGTTTACGCCGTGTTCGTGAGACAGTGAAGGACTTAGATTTCATCATTGCAACGACAGAGCCAGCAGTAGTACGTGAACATTTACTACAATTTGATAATATGATTGAAGTGATTGCAAGTGGAGATACGAAAGTATCTGTTCGTCTTCAATATGAATATGATATTTCAATTGACTTCCGCTTAGTAAAACCAGAAGAGTTTATTACAACTCTTCACCATTTCACAGGATCAAAAGACCATAACGTAAAAATGCGCCAAATTGCGAAAGATAGAGGCGAGAAAATTAGTGAGTACGGTGTAGAAAACTTAGAAACAGGTGAAGTGAAAACATTTGAAACGGAAGAGGATTTCTTCGCTCATTTCGGTCTTCCATTCATCCCACCAGAAGTGCGTGAAGATGGAAAAGAAATTGAATTAATTAAAGAGTATCCGAACTTAATTCAGTTCTCTGATATACAGGGTGATTTACATATGCATACAACGTGGAGTGACGGTGCTTTTTCAATTGAGGAAATGGTACAAGCATGTCGTGCTCGTGGGTATAAATTTATGGCAATTACTGATCACTCGCAATACTTGAAAGTAGCGAACGGTTTAACGAAAGAGCGTCTTCGTGAACAAGCGAAAGAAATTGAACGTATGAATGAAAAGTATCCAGAAATTACAATTTTGCGCGGAATCGAAATGGACATTTTACCAGATGCGACACTTGATTTTGATGATGAAGTATTAGCAGAACTAGATTATGTCATTGGAGCCATTCACTCTAGCTTCTCACAAGACCGTGAAACGATTATGAAACGTCTTCGCACTGCACTTGAGAATAAACATGTGACAATGATTGCCCATCCGACAGGACGTCTTCTTGGGCGCCGTGAGGGTTACGATGTAGATACAGATTTATTAATTCAGCTCGCAAAAGAAACAAATACAATTTTAGAATTAAATGCAAATCCAAACCGTCTAGATTTAAGTGCGAAATTATTAAAACAAGCACAAGATGCTGGTGTAAAAGTAGCGATTAATACGGATGCTCATACACTTGAAATGTTAGAAGATATGGAAACAGGTGTAGCGGCAGCACGTAAAGGTTGGATTCAAAAAGATAACGTGATTAACACATGGGATATTGAACGTTTATTAGACTATATTAAACGTAATAAGTAACACAAGGGGGACCTGCAACATGTTAGAAAGAACGTTGCGTGTATTAGAATACAATAAAGTAAAAGAACAATTACTTGAACATACAGCATCTTCACTTGGTCGTGATAAAGTGAAGAATTTAGTGCCAAGCACAGATTTTGAAGAAATTGTGGAACTGCAAGAAACAACGGATGAGGCAGCGAAAGTTATCCGTTTAAAAGGACATGTACCACTTGGAGGGATTTCTGATATTCGCTCAAATGTTAAGCGTGCGAAAATTGGAAGTATGTTAAGTCCGCATGAGTTAATCGAAATCGCAAGTACGATGTATGGTAGCCGCCAGATGAAACGATTTATTGAAGACATGGCTGAGAATGGCGTAGAGCTTCCAATTCTAGAAGGACATGTCGCGCAAATTGTATCTTTATATGATTTAGAAAAGAAAATTACAAACTGTATCGGTGACGGCGGTGAAGTAGTCGATAGCGCAAGTGACAAATTGCGTGGTATTCGTAACCAAATTCGTACTGCGGAAAGCCGTATTCGTGAGAAATTAGAAAACATGACGCGTTCTTCAAACGCACAAAAAATGTTATCAGACGCAATTGTAACGATTCGTAACGAACGTTACGTAATCCCAGTAAAACAAGAATACCGCGGCGTATATGGTGGTATTGTTCACGATCAATCTGCTTCTGGACAAACGTTATTTATCGAACCGCAAGTAATCGTGGAATTAAATAATGCGCTTCAAGAAGCACGTGTGAAAGAAAAACAAGAAGTAGAACGCATTTTAATGATGCTAACAGAAGAAGTAGCAGTGGAAGCTGATATCATTTTATCAAACGTAGAAGTAGTTGCAAATCTTGATTTTATTTTTGCGAAAGCTCTTTATGCGAAGCGAATTAAAGCGACGAAGCCAATCGTAAATAATGAACGCTACATGGATTTAAAACAAGCACGCCATCCGCTTATTGATCCGGAAATTATCGTGCCAAATAACATTATGCTTGGTAAAGACTTTACAACAATCGTTATTACAGGACCGAATACAGGTGGTAAAACAGTTACACTGAAAACAGTCGGTATTTGTGTCTTAATGGCGCAATCTGGTCTTCATATTCCGGTAATGGATGAATCAGAGATATGTGTATTTAAAAACATCTTTGCTGATATCGGTGATGAGCAATCGATTGAACAAAATTTAAGTACATTCTCTTCTCATATGGTAAACATTGTAGATATTTTAGAAAAAGCTGATTTTGAAAGTTTAGTCCTATTTGATGAATTAGGTGCTGGGACAGATCCGCAAGAAGGGGCTGCACTAGCGATTTCTATTTTAGATGAAGTATGTAACCGTGGTGCTCGCGTTGTTGCAACGACGCATTACCCAGAATTAAAAGCATATGGATACAATCGTGAGCAAGTTATTAATGCGAGCGTTGAGTTCGATGTGAATACATTAAGCCCAACGTACAAATTATTAATCGGTGTACCAGGACGTAGTAACGCCTTTGAAATTTCGAAGCGTCTTGGTTTGTCTGATCGCGTTATTGATCGCGCTCGTAATCATATTAGTACAGATACGAATAAAATCGAAAATATGATTGCAAAGCTAGAAGAAAGCCAAAAAAATGCAGAGCGCGAACGAAAAGAAGCGGAAGAACATCGTAAGCAATCTGAAAAACTTCATCGTGAATTACAGCGTCAAATTATTGAATTTAACGATGAGCGCGATGGAAAATTATTAAAAGCGCAAAAAGAAGGGGAAGAAAAAGTCGAAGCTGCGAAGAAAGAAGCAGAAGGCATTATTCATGAACTTCGTCAATTGCGTAAAGCGCAGCTTGTAAATGTGAAAGACCATGAGCTTATTGAAGCGAAGAGCCGTCTAGAAGGGGCAGCGCCAGAGCTTGTGAAGAAACAAAAAGTAAATGTGAAAAATACAGCGCCGAAACAACAATTACGACCAGGTGATGAAGTAAAAGTGTTAACGTTCGGTCAAAAAGGTCAATTGCTTGAAAAAGTAAGTGATACAGAGTGGAGCGTACAAATTGGTATTCTGAAGATGAAAGTGAAAGAATCCAATATGGAATACATTAATACACCGAAGCAAACTGAGAAAAAAGCAGTCGCAAGTGTGAAGGGTAGAGATTATCACGTGTCGTTAGAGCTAGACCTTCGCGGTGAACGTTATGAAGATGCAATGATGCGCGTTGAAAAATATTTAGACGATGCACAGCTTGCAAGCTATCCTCGTGTGTCAATTATTCACGGTAAAGGAACAGGAGCGCTTCGCCAAGGTGTACAAGATTACTTGAAGAAACATCGCGGCGTGAAAAACTACCGCTACGGTGACATGGGCGAGGGAGGCCTAGGCGTAACAGTTGTCGAATTAAAATAGCAAACAACCAAACAAAAGGGGAAACCATTATATGTTTATGGACAAACTTGCAAAAGTATTGTTAGCTTGTTGCGGAATATTTTTGGTGATTGGGGTAATTTATTTAGTTGTTTTTGCGAAGTAAAGGAGCGTCAATCTTGGCATAATGATATTGCCATGGATTGACGCTTTTAATCTATAAGAAAAGGAATAAAACATGAAAATCAACCAATACATAAGCGAAGTAAAATCCTGCTCAAGACGCGAAACAGACCGTCTTATTAAAGCAGGACGTATCGCGATTAACGGTGAAATTTGCACGCACGGTACAATCGTGAGCGATGGTGATGTTGTAACGATTGATGGACAGGTTATTGCAAAAGAAGAGAAGGAAAAGGTGTATATCGCCTTTCATAAACCAGTTGGAATTACTTGTACAGCAGCTGATCATATTGAAGATAATATTATTGATTATATCAATTACCCAGAGCGAATCTTTCCTGTTGGACGGTTAGATAAAGCGTCGGAAGGACTCATTTTATTAACGAATGACGGCACGATTGCCAATCGAATTCTACACGGTGATTATGAGCATGAGAAAGAATATGTTGTTACGGTTGATAAGCCTTTTACAGATTGGTTTATTGATATGATGTCCAGTGGTGTAAAGATTAAAGATGGAATAACAAAGCCATGTAAAGTGATAAGAGTCGATCAATCAACATTTCGCATCGTTTTAACCCAAGGAATGAACAGGCAAATTCGCAGAATGAGCCGTGCTTTCGGGTTTACTGTAACAAAGCTAAAGCGAGTACGCATTATGAATATAGAGCTGAATGGACTAGAATCTGGAAAATGGCGAAACATTACAGCTGACGAATTAGAAATATTAATAGGGCAGTTATAGGGAGAAAAGTTTTCTCCCTATATTTTTTTGTCAGAAAAAATAAAACTATTGATTTTTTAAAAAATAGCCCATATAATAAAAAACAACAAGTTTCGACAAGATATTTTATAAAAGTAATGATGAGGACATGAGTTGTTTTTGACGATTCTCAGAGAGGGAAGCCTTAGGCTGTGAGCTTCCTAATACGGAAAGACAAACTTACCACCTCTAAACTTCAAGAGTGAACTGCATGATGCATTGTAATTCTTGGCGGATAAAACCGTTATCAATTTACACGAGCTATAAAATGAGCTTATTTCGTTATAAATTCATTTTATTAGAATAAGGGTGGAACCACGATTTCAACACTCGTCCCTTTGTTAGGGACGGGTGTTTTTTGCGTTCTTTTATAGGGAAGTATGCTTGAAAGAGGATATGTGACGGACTTTGATTCAGAATATTTTGTTAATCAGATAATTATTTAGGAGGTTAGTAGAAATGAAATCATCTTTAAAGTTTTCTGAGATGTTTGCAATAAGTTTAATGTTATTTGCACTATTTTTCGGTGCAGGTAATATGATTTTCCCACCAGCGTTAGGACAAGGTGCTGGAACAGATGTATGGATCGCGTTATTTGGCTTTATCGTAACAGGTGTAGGACTGCCTTTATTAGGGGTTATTGTTATAGCTCTAAAGGGAGATATTAATGAATTAGCAGGACGTGTACATCCTATATTCGCACTTGTTTTTATCACTGCAATTTACTTATGTTTAGGCGTATTCGTAAGTGTTCCACGTACAGGAACAGTTGCTTACGAAATGAGTGTTGCACCGTTTTTACCAAGTGAAATAGCTGGTCAATCATATCCACTTGTTATCTTTACACTTATTTACTTTGCAGTAACTTTCTATTTAGCTTTAAACCCATCGAAATTAGTGGGACGCATCGGTAAAGTGTTAACTCCAATTTTGTTAGCTGTTATTGCAATTATTGTAGGTAAAGCAATTATTACGCCAATGGGAGAGTTTGGTGCACCGACAGAAGCGTATAGTGCTCCTCTTTTTAAAGGTTTTATCGACGGATATTTAACTTTAGATGGACTTGCAGCACTCGTTTTCGGAAATGTTGTCATTAGTGCTTTAAAAGCAAAAGGTATTACAAATAAGAACAGTATTGCGAAAGTAACAATCTTTGCAGGATTTATTGCAGCACTTGGTTTACTTCTTGTTTATTTGGCGCTTGCTTACCTTGGAGCTTCTAGTGTTTCACTTGGAATGGGAGCAAACGGAGGGATCATTTTAACAAACGTCGTAAATCATTTATTTGGTAATTACGGAATGTTATTACTAGGCATCGCAATTACAGCAGCATGTTTAACAACTTCTGTTGGTATTGTTGCAGCTTGTGGAGAATATTTCTCTTCGTTATTACCGAAGCTTTCTTATCAAAAAGTTGTTTTCATTTTTTGTGTATTAGCATTTATGGTAGCGAATCTTGGTTTAACTCAGTTAAATGCATTAGCATTGCCAATTTTAATTGCAATTTATCCAATTGGTATCGTATTGATCGTATTATCACTCGTTGAAAACTACGTTCGTCTTCCATTAGCGATGTATGTAGGTGGTATTGTAGGATCATTTGCGATTAGCTTCTTTGATGGATTACACAATGCAGATCTTCAAATTGCAGAACTAACACCTATTTTAGATAAAATCCCATTATATAGCGTAGGGATTGGTTGGCTAGTTCCAGGTATGATCGGTATAGGAATTGGTTATATAGTTTCTAAGTTTCAAAAGCAAGAAATTGCTGTAGAAAAATAGAGAAAAGAGGCTTTCTATGAAAGGAAGCCTCTTTTTTTGTAGAAAAAGCCGTATATAAAAAAATTTAGATATTAAAAAAATTATACGTAATATAGTTGACAATAAAATTAGCATTAGGCTAAGATTGACTTAGTTGTGGAAATATTGGAAGGGAAGTGAGGGGAGCAGGGGAAGAGGTTTTCTATGACTATATCATTTTTGGAAGAAGAGGTGATAGAACAATAGAATTAGGTAGTTTATTTTTTTTGTGGTCTGTTGAGAATGATAATCAGTAAAGAGATTGAATTATTTTAGAGTGCTTTTTATAGGGAATATAGAGGGATATTATATTTTTTGACCTTTAGTGAGAATGATAATCAACGATACTTACATTACATAAAGTAATGACAATGAAATAAAGGTAGAAGAGATTATTTTTTTTCTTATAAATTGAGAATAATTATCATTTTCAAATTATAAAACGAAAGATAAACAAGGAGGAAGTAAGCAAAATGAGAAAGTTTTCAGTATTACCCGCATTTATTATAACGTTAGTATGTATGCTAGCTTTTCTCGTAATACCATCTGGACAAGCCTCAGCAAAATTAGCTGATGGTACTTACGATATTAACTACGTTATCAAAAAGGCGGAAGATGATTCAGCTTCAATGGCAAATGATTATTTTGAAAAACCAGCTAAGTTAATTGTAAAAAATGGTGAGATGAGAGTACAAGTTCCAATGAATCATAGTGCTTGGATTACAGAATTTAAAGCACCAGATAATGGTAATTTCGTTGATTCAAAAGTAATTAGCAAAGACGAAGCAGCAGATAAAAGAACGGTTGAATTTAAAGTTGATGATTTATCTAAACCGTTAGGAGTAAAAATTCATGTTGTTGTACCAAGTGCAAACTACGACCATCATTACACAGTTCGCTTTGCGTTTGATGCGAATGTAAAAGCTGTAGGCGGCGATAACAATGTAGCTGCTGCAACAAAAAATAATGATGAAACTAAAAAAGATACACAAGTAAAAGAAGAGAAAACGAAAGTAGATAACAAAGAAACAAATAAAGATACAAAAAAAGAAACAAATGAAAGTGGAAAAGCTGAAAAAATAGATAATCCAAAAACAGGCGACGAAGCACGTATCGGATTATTTGCAGCGTTAGTTTTAATCTCAGGTGTTTTCTTAGTTCGTAAAGTGAAGTTAAGTAAATAAATTTTAAAAAGGAGAGTCATTCTATTGAACAGGTATTTAAAAATTGTTGTTGCAATGTTTCTAACGATTTTTACATTCGTATCAACGCTACAACCACTTGCAGTTCAAGCAGCTACAACTTTAGCTGACGGTGAATATTCAATTGGTTTCAAAGTTTTGAAAGATACATCAGATGAAGAATCAATGATGAATCAATATTCTATAAGCCCGGGGACTTTGAAAGTGAAGGATGGGAAAAAGAAAGTATCCTTTACGTTAACGCATAGTTCATGGATTACGAAATTTGAAACAGAAAAAGGTAGTCAATTCGTTGATGTAAATGTAGTTAGTGAAGATACAGAGAGCGATACAAGAGTAGTAGAATTTGATGTAGAAGATGTAGAGAAAATATTAAATGCGAAAGTAAAAGTTGATATTGATGCTTTTAATTATCATCATTACTATGACATTCGTATTTCATTCGACCAAAATAGCATTACACCAATTCATGTAGAAAAACCAGATGAAAAAGAGGACCCAGCTAATAAGCCAGATCCAAATGAAAATCCGGATCCAAGTCAGAAGCCCGACCAAAAGCCTGACTCAGATCAACAACCAAATTCTAACACAATTAAAGATGGTGCGTACAGCATTCCCTTTAAAGTGTTAAAAGATAAAACAGATGAAGAATCTAAAATGAATACTTACATGGAAAATCCAGGAGTATTGAAAGTAGAGAATGGTAAGAAAAAAGCAATCGTAACACTAAAAAGTAGCTCATTAATTAAAAACTTCCAAATGGAAAAAGATGGTGCATTTGTTGATGCAAAAGTAGTGAGTGAAGATAAAGAAAAAGGTACAAGAGTCGTAGAATTTGAAGTGGATGATTTATCTAAAAAAATAAATACAAAAGTATTTATTGAGGT
>NZ_JBFUIN010000064.1:0-14256 GCF_056401855.1 Bacillus sp. P4_D3 | reverse complement strand
GCACCCTCTGCTCGGTATTTTTCGTTATTAATCTTCTTTCGGAAGAACAATTCCTTTATACAATTGAACTGTAATGAAGTAGTAAATCGCATAAATGACTACGAAAATTACAATTGGTATCCAAATACGGAAGTATGGATCGACTAAAATAAATCCGAAAATATTCATACCAACTAATACGTGGGCGATACCCACAATTGCCGGGAATAAGAATACTAAGAATAACTCTTTATAAATTGATTTTGTTAATAATTCACGGCGCACACCGATTTTACGAAGCATTTGATAGCGTGTAATATCTTTTGATGCACCAGAAAGAATTTTAAACATTAAGCAACTTGCCATCATCGCCAAGAAAGCAATTCCAAGGAAGAAGCCCATAAATACTGTTCCACTCGCAACACCATAGAACATATCGTAAGATTGATATTTGCTGTTCATTCTTTCAGCTGTTACATTTTTATATTTATCTAGCTGCAACTCGTCAAGTTTTTTCCATTCTTTTGTATATGTTAAAAAGTCATCTGTTTTTCCGATAAATGCTATACCTTCTTTACCATTTATCCCATCGTACGTTTTTTGATCTACAATCTTAATTGCATGATCTTCGTATATATAATATGGATGGATTGTACTAAAAGCATCTACCCATTCTTCTGAAAGTTCTTTAGCGTTCGCATCTTTTTCATTCATTTCTCTAGAAACTGCACCTACTGGTAGTTCCTCTGAAACTTTTTTCGTATTTACTAAATCCTTCATCGATTCCATATTTGCCATATCTTTTACTAAAGGACGATTGTTCTCTAAATCTTCTTTTACATAATAAACGTATTTATCATCAACTTTGTAACGATATTCATTTTTCTCTTTAAATGTAATACCATCTAAAATTTTCTTTTCTTCAGCTGTAGGGTTATGAACAACTGAATCATATATTACTAAACCATCTACCATTTTTATAACGTTATTTTTAAACGCCATACCACCTGAAATTGCACCAGCTCCAAGAGCAACTAACATCGCTACTGTCGCAAGAACCTTTGTTAAACTATTAATACGGAAATTTAATTGTGCAAAAGTAAAAGCGTTAAGCCCTTTTTCACTACGTTTTTTATTACTCTTTAACTTTTTAATAATGACCGGGAGAAGTGATCCAAATAGCATGTAAGTACCGGCTGTTGTTGTAATTAATGCAATTAGGATTCCCATTTCTCTTAGTTTTTCCATATAAATCATTGATGCATAGCCAATTCCTAATAAAATAACCGCAAGGAATGCAACTAAACCTGTCATTTTTCCTTTTACTGCAACACGTTCTGTTTGTGCATCTGCATGTACAAGTTGTAATACAGAAATACGAGATAATTTAATACTATTCATAATTGCCGATAATACAAATAGTGCAAAGAAGAATATGCAAGTAACAGTCATAGATGGTAGATAAAATGCTTTATAGCCTTCGCCAGCAAATTCCAATTGTTTCATTAATAACTGACCGATACCTTCTGCAAGTCCTACACCAACTGTAAGTCCAATCGCAAGAGACGCAGCACCTAATACAATCGTTTCAATAAACATAAGTAATGTAACTTTATGCTTTTTTGCTCCTAACATCATATACATACCAAACTCTTTTTGACGAAGAGATAATAAGAAAGAGTTCGCATATAAAATGTAGAAGAACGTTATAATTGCTAATAGAAATGAACCTGCTTGGAATACGAAGCCAATAGACTTAATGACAGAATTGGATTCAATAAACGCTTTATTCAGTGCTAACGTTTGAAACATATAAAAAATTGAAATAGACATAACAAGACCGACAAGTAAGACGATATAATCCTTTAGCTTACTTTTCAGCCCTGACATGGAAAGTTTAAATAACATGCCCTAGACCTCCTTTCTTACGCTTTTTGTGTGCCTAAGTCTGCAAGCACATCTAAAATTTCTTTATAAAACTCTTCACGCGTACCACCGCGGTGAATTTCTTTATATAGCTCACCATCTTGAATGAATAAAATACGCTGACAGTAACTTGCACTATATGGATCGTGAGTAACCATCATAATAGATACACCTTGTTCTTCATTTAAGTTTGTCATCGCATCAAGTAAACTTGCTGCATTTTTAGAATCAAGAGCTCCTGTTGGCTCGTCCCCTAAAATAATTGCAGGCTCATGCACTAAAGCGCGCGCTGCTGCTGAACGCTGTTTCTGTCCACCAGATACTTCAGATGGATACTTTTGAAGTATTGCTGAAATCCCTAACATATCTGCTACTTTTTCTACTTTCGGTCCAATATTACGTGATGAAACACCTTGAAGTGAAAGTGGAAGTGCAATGTTTTCATAAATAGATAAGTTCTCTAATAAGTTAAAATCTTGGAAGATGAACCCCAATTTTTGTGAACGGAAATCAGAAAGCTCACCTTGTTTCATTTTCGTAATGTCCGTACCTGCTATTTCCACAACGCCGCCCGTTGCTTTATCTAGTGTTGAAATTACATTTAATAATGTCGTTTTACCAGAACCAGAAGGTCCCATAATCCCAACAAATTCACCCTCTTGAATTGAGAATGAAACACCTTTTAATGCGTGTGATTGGTTCTCACCTTTTTTACCGTACACTTTTTGAACGTTTTTCACGTCTACAACTGGTTTCGTCATATATATCCTCCTACGCTTGTTTTTCCATTACCTATTCTGCGCCTTTTGGAGGGGAACTGCTATTTGTTAACATTACATTTACCTTACACTTTTGTAATAAAATAAAACCAGGTCATATTGCGACCTGGTTACTCTGATTGCTTTGATCTTTGAGGTTGTCCTTTTTTACTATTACGCTGTTTCACTTGAACAACAGGATCAAGCTCATTTGAAAACTCAGCGTTGTGTCCATTTTGCGTTTTTTGCTCTGGATTATTTTGATCTGAACGTTTCGCCATTACATTCACTCCTTATTAGTGCGGTGTAATAATCATTTGATGTTGCAATTGGCGAATTGCCATACGTGCTCTATTTAACTGCTCACGTTGCTCATCATTCGCATGTTGCTGCATCGTTTGTAAGTCGTTATATGCTTGTTCTAATTGCAACTGCGCATCTGAATACTCCATCGTATTGTAATGCTCTTGTCTCATGCCTTGGTCTAATTGTTCTTTCGCATATTCCACCGCTTCTTCCGCTTGTGTAATATACGATTCAAGTGATTGACGCTCTGCCATACTTGTCCCTCCTTGCTTCAATTCTCCTTTAGTGTGTCCCTTCCATATGAACCTTATGAGTATGTTATAATGGATTTTGTTTCATTTTGACTCGTCTTAGGAGGGAAAATAATGAAGGTTCAAAACCCTTTTCCATATACAAATGACAATAAACGTTATCATACATGGAATTACCACTTACGAAATGAATTTGGTGAAAAAATCTTTAAAGTTTCATTAGACGCCGGCTTTGATTGCCCAAACCGTGACGGCACAGTCGCTTACGGAGGCTGCACATTTTGTAGTGCCGCTGGATCTGGTGACTTTGCAGGTGATCGCCGCGATGATGTAATAACGCAATATCATGAAATGAAAGAAAAAATGCACGCAAAGTGGAAAGACGGAAAATGTATCGCTTATTTCCAGGCCTATACAAATACACATGCTCCACTTGAAGTGTTAAAAGAAAAATTCGAACCGCTTCTAACAGAAAAAGACGTTGTCGGTCTTTCTATTGCGACTCGTCCAGATTGCTTACCGGATGATGTTGTTGAATATTTAGCGGACTTAAATAAACGCACGTATCTTTGGGTTGAACTCGGACTTCAAACTGTTCATGAACGAACTGCAAATCTTATTAATCGTGCTCACGATTATCCATCTTATGTGGAAGGCGTAAATAAATTACGTAAGCACGGTATTAGAGTTTGCTCGCATATTATTAACGGTCTTCCCCTTGAAGATTACGACATGATGATGGAAACAACTCGTGAAGTTGCAAAGCTTGACATACAAGGAATTAAAATTCATTTACTTCATTTGTTAAAAGGAACGCCAATGGTGAAGCAATATGAAAAAGGACAACTAGAATTCTTATCTCTTGAAGATTACGTAAGTCTCGTTGTCGACCAACTTGAAATTATTCCAGAAGACGTAATTGTGCACCGCATCACAGGTGACGGTCCACCTGATTTAATGATCGGCCCAATGTGGAGCTTAAATAAATGGGAAGTATTAAATTCCATCGATGCAGAATTTGTACGCCGCGGAAGCTGGCAAGGAAAATATGCAAATGAGGAGAAACAAAAATGAAATTAGAACGTGTATTACCGTTTGCTCGCATGCTACTGCAAACGGCTGTTAAAGAAGGCGATTACGCAGTAGATGCAACACTTGGCAATGGACATGACACTTGCTTCCTAGCTGAAATCGTTGGAGATAACGGAAAAGTATTTGGATTCGATATTCAAAAAGAAGCGATCGAAAGCTCTACTATCCGACTAAAAGAAAAAGAACTTTTCGAACSTACTGTTTTAGTTCACGATAGTCACGACACACTTGTATCCGTATTACCAGAAGATGCAAAAGGAAAAGTAACAGGCGCAATCTTCAACTTAGGTTACCTTCCTGGCGGTGACAAACATATCGTCACAAAACCGAACTCAACAATCTCGGCGATTGAACAATTGCTAGAACTAATGGCACCTGAAGGTATCATCGTCCTTGTCATTTACCACGGACATCCAGAAGGACAAGTAGAACGTGACGCTGTTCTCAAATTTGCAGAAGAACTAGACCAAAAGCAAGCTCACGTTTTGCAATACGGCTTCATTAACCAGCAAAATAACCCGCCATTTATTGTGGCGATTGAGAAACGATAATATATCAACGATTTTGCCGATATATCGATTCTTCGACAAAACATAACAAAAAAAGACGTGCACTCACTGCACGTCTTTTTCTTATTCTCCTATATAATGGATGTATACACTATTTGAAGAAAGAAGGATAGAACTTTGCTAGTAAAACTAAGAGGAATTCAAAAGAAGTACGGCAAATCACTCATACTAGACAACATCGATTTATCCATTCCAGAAGGAGAAGCACTCGCTATTATTGGCGGTAATGGAACTGGAAAAAGCACTTTGCTCAAAATAACTGCAGGTTTTATTTCACCTACGGCAGGGACACTTCAAAGAAAAGAACATATACAAATCGGTTATGTACCTGAGCATTTTCCTGAAGGGATTCGTTTTACATTAGAGGATTATTTATATCATCTCGGCCACATTCATGGTTTATCAACAAAATACTTAAGAAATAAAATTCCGGTGCTCCTTGAATCTTTTCACTTACATCACGCAAGGCATTCCGTTGTACGAAACTTTTCAAAAGGTATGAAACAAAAAACAGGTATTATGCAAGCATTACTTACGGACGTCCATTTATTAATTTTAGATGAACCACTTTCTGGGCTCGACCCTAACTCTCAGCAAGAACTAGAGCATATTTTACTTTCATTAAAACAACAAGGTATATCTGTACTCTTCACATGTCACGAAAAACAACTACTAGAACACTTCGCCGATAGAATTGTGACGTTAGCTAATCATACAATTGCGGAAGATACCTCTGTGCAAAAATCAACAGAACAGGTCTATATTGAGGCAATCGTTCACGAAACATTTTCAGCAATAGAACTACAACAACAATCCGGATTTATACATGTTACACACAATTCAAATCAAAACCTCATTCAATTACAAATCGAAAAAGATTATACAAACGACATACTTCAGTTTTTATTACATAAAAAGGCATCCATCACACTGCTACAACCTAATTTTTAAATCGAAAGAAGGTTTATTATGTTTGCGCTTATTCGTTACCATTTTCTCGATTACACAAAATCGTATAAGTACATTCCTCCTATTGCGATGTACTGTATAAGCTTGCTTTTTGTATATACATATAAACCGACTCCTATTGTACCGACATATTTAGAAACCGCACTCGCACTTTATTTATTATCTGCCTGGATTACAATCACAATTTTTCATACTGAAGACCCTGTACAAGAACAAATCACTATTTCACACACAAATAATATTTCGGCATTATACGTTGGTAAATATATTACGGCTCTTCTCATTTGTACTGTGTTATCTTTTATATCCATAATCTATCCAATTATTTTGCAAATGTTTAATGAAAAAATGACAGCTTCTTTATTTCTAGTCGGATTTCTCGCTCACATGTCTTTCTCTATACTAGGAATTTCAATCGCAACATTATTTACTAGAAATATTATTCAAAAAGCAAGCACCGCTTGGCTTAGTCTTACATTTATATTACTTATGACGATTGCTTCAATCCGTTTTAAAACAGAGCTACTATGGTTTTTACCACCTGTCGAAAGCTTTTTAATGCTTGGGCAATACAAATATAATATACTTACTCACACCCTATGGCTCACAGCTTGGGCTATCGTATATTCATTTTTATTACTTACTTTATTTCTTTTTCTCATTCGCAAAAAACGTTTTTAATTACATATTAAAGGGGACGAAACAATGATCGGAATACTAGCAGGAATGGGACCAAAATCAACTGGACCATTCGTCGATACAGTTGTAGCACAATGCCAAACAATATACGGAGCAAAGCATGATATGGACTTTCCTCATATGATGATTTATTCTTGTCCAACACCATTTTACATAGATCGGCCTATTGATCATATAGCGATGAAAAAGGCGATTATTGAAGGTGCACAAAAACTTGAAAGTACTGGTGTAGATTTCATCGCAATGCCATGTAATACGGCGCATCTTTATTTCGAGGAATTAAAGCGTTCTATTACCATTCCTATTTTGAATATAGTCGATGAGACGTTAAAAGCAATTCCTGAAAATACAAAAAGAGTCGCTCTTCTCGCAACAGAAGCGACTGTTCAAGCAGGTATTTACCAAGACGGGATTATAAAACGTAATATAGAGTACATTCATAATGAACAATGGCAAGAAATGATTAATCAAATTATTACTTGTATTAAAGGCGGAGAAATTGAGGAAGCTCGCAAATTATGGAGTGTGCTCGTTTTACAGTTAAAAGACGAAGTAGATACCGCTATTATCGCATGTACCGATTTGAATGTGGTGGTGAGTGAGGACTTTGTTGATTCCGCTCAATGTCTTGCGAAAGCAGTTGTTAGGATGTATGCATCAAATATAAAAAGGTCTTCATAAACATAGAACACATCCCTTTTGAAATGTGTTTTGTGTTTGATAAAAATCCCCAAAACTTTTAACATTTTTCACAATTCTTTCAAAATATCCACACTTAATCTCGCTATATTAAATAAGTAGTTTATTCATATAGGGAAGGTTAGGGGAACTGAAGTATGAAACAAAATCGTTCACTTCATTACATTTTTTGGCGTTGGCATTTTTATGCTGGACTTTTTATTACGCCGCTTCTTATTACTTTGTCACTGAGCGGAATTGGGTATTTATTTCGGGAAGAAGTTGAAGATTTCATCTATAAAGATTTATATTTTGGGAAGAGCGCCCAAACAGAATCTATTTCGATGTCTGATTCTATTTCATTAACAGAGAAAAAATATCCACATTATAGTGTGGCGAAAATTAGTGAGTTTAATGGGGATTATAATACGAGACTTACAATCGCAAATGAATATACAGGAACGCAAAAATACGTTTATTTAGATAGCAATAATCAAATTGTCGGAGATCAAAACGCAAGTGAAACGTTTGCCAATATAATGCGGGAACTACATAGTTCTCTTTTAGTTGGTGGCACTGTCGTCAATTATATTGTAGAACTTGCGGCGTGCTGGACAATCTTTTTGATTATAACTGGGTTGTATATGAGTATACGCCAATTCAAAAACACACCATCATCCAATAAGCGAGAAAAAGCAAAACGATGTCATTCTATTATCGGTATTATATTTACAATTCCTCTCGTTCTGTTAATCGCAACTGGATTGCCGTGGTCTGGATTTATGGGTAACCAAATTTATAAAATTGCATCGTCGAATGAAGCGCTCGGATATCCAAAATTGTATATGGCACCTCCTGAATCAAAGGTAAAAGAGTTGCCATGGGCAACAAGAAAAGAAGCTCCTCCTGAATCTAACTCAAGTGAGCCAAAAATAATTTCAATTGATGAGTTACAACAAGGGATTGAAATAAAGAAGCCATATGTTATCTCACTACCGACTGATCCGAAAGGTGTATTCACTGTTTCGAAATCAAGTGGTTCTGGTATTACGGGCATGCACGTGGCACCAAATGAAGAGATAACAGCTTACTTTGATCAATATAGCGGAAAACTTATTTCAAAAACGGACTATCGTGATTATGGATTATTTGCACGATGGTTCACTTACGGTATCCCGCTTCACGAAGGACATTTATTCGGATGGCCAAATAAAATATTATGCTTACTAACGACATTATCTTTATTACTTCTCATTTATTACGGAATAAAAATGTGGTTAGCAAGAAAACCGAAAGGCAAATTAGCAGCACCACCAAAACAAAAAGATAAGAAAAGCATATTCGTTTTCTTTATCATGATGATTATACTAGGCACTGTAATGCCTTTATTCGGACTATCTGTTTTAGCTATCTTCACAATCGAACTTCTCATATACGTAATTTCAAAAATACGATCATAATAAAAAAAACCACTCAACATGAGTGGTTTTCTTCATCACTGCGCCATTTTCTTTCGGTACATCTTCCCGTTCCAGTAGAAGAATCGTGAAGTGAGCCCTCCGTATTTTACAATGCGCCGTGCCATTTTGTGCATATTCTTTTGTGCTGATACTTTTTGGTCTGATAAATAAATACCAAGTAACCCTCGGCTTATGAGACGGTGAAACTTCGCATGAGGCAGATCACCAATACTCTTCTCTGCTTCTTCTACAAAATGTTTCATACGATCTAATATAGCTTGCTCGTTTTCATAATAACTACAGAAATTCAAATCCCCGCCCATACGGTCTTCTTCTTGATCGATGAAATAATCAAGTAAAATGTGAAGTCCTTGTACGTAAGGAAAATATCCTTGTCTAATTTTCTCAATATCCTCATCATGTAATTCATCATGGAATGCATATGCCACAAGACAAAAGATTCCTAAAGTTGATCCTGCACAAGCCGAAAATTCAAACCAGCTCATCGGCGGCAAGTTTTCTTTATGAGCTTCAAACCATGTTTTTAGACGCGGTTCTCTTTCTTCTAATTTCACATGTTTATGAATTTGCAAATCACAATAATAACAAGCAAGCTCATGAAGAATTGGAGCAATTTTATCATAATGCTTCGTTTTCTTTAAAACATCCTGACACGTTTCAACGAGCTCATCTAAATAACCACCATCATCTTGATCATCACGATAACGATAATAATTACCGCCTCCTTCAACTTCAGGACTTAATGCCATTACCATCGACTCATGAAGAGCCGCAAAGTCTTTCGGATCAAGTGATGTACTACGGTCACATAAATTATCCAAATAGTCGCTAATCGTTTGATATGCTACGATAAAACGAATACATTCCTCTCGATGTTCATTTGCTAGCAGCGCTAAAATGCCACCGCCCTCGCAATGAAACGTTTTATTCTCAATACTTGCGATTGCCTGACTATGAAGCTCGTCATTCGGAATATGGTAGGCACGCTCTTTCCACATCGCTAGCTCATGGTGTACAACCGGAAACACATCACGGTATACTTTCGCCATGAGCGTTATGGGATTACTCGGTACGTTCACTTCTTCCTTCATCTCCTCTGTTAAATGTACAAATAATGATTTATTTGTTTGTTTTTACTATATTATTGATATGAATTTCAGTAAATGACTGAATATAATTCAAAATTTCATCACGCTCATACTCATTTAATAACTCATGATAACAATTAGGCCATTCTTTATATGCCTTATCACTAATTTTAACATTATCAAACCACATGCGGACACGTATTTTATCTACAAGTTTATCCTCACACGCCTGCATTAGCAAGAGTGGAACATCTGGAAAATCATCTATTTTCTCATGAGCAATCTCGATAGACTTAATCAATTCACTATACCAACGTACTGATACTTTGCGCAAGAACAATGAATCATTCTCCATCGCATCCCTCACTTCATGGTTACGAGTTGACATTTCTACAGTGAGATTTGTTGTAAATTGCAATTTGGGAGCAACGACATTTAATATTTTTGAAGCAGCACGAAGCGGAGCAGAAGGTGCAGCCAATACTCCTAAACAAGGCGAGCTTAATACAATCCCATCTATGTCCTCTCTTTTCGTTTCTTGCATCATACGAATAACGACAAGTCCTCCCATACTATGACCAAATAAAAAAATAGGCAATCTATATTTTCTTGCTTCTTTCACCCATAACTTTATTTCCTCTATGTATTCATCAAATGAATCGATATGTCCTCTATTTCTTGAAGTTGTTCCGTGTGCTGGAAGATCCCCCATAACGACGTGATAACCGCTATGATTCCACATTTCTGCAACTGCTTCATAACGCCCGTGATATTCCATAGCACCATGCACGATAATAATGACGGCTTTCGCTTCTTCCGCTTCATAGTTCCACATACGAAACTCCTCCATTTCACTCTTTTTCATAATTTGATACACTAAAACTAGTCTCTAGGAAAGGAAGGCTTTACATGATATATCCTTACAAAGAAAAAAATCCAAAAATTGCGAGTAGTGCTTTTATCGCTGACTATGTTACCATTACAGGCGATGTGACAATTGGCGAAGAATCTAGCATTTGGTTTAATACAGTCATCCGCGGTGATGTATCACCAACGATAATTGGAAATAGAGTAAATGTACAAGATCAATGTACACTTCACCAAAGCCCACAGTATCCTCTTATTTTAGAAGATGACGTTACCGTTGGGCATCAAGTTATTTTACATAGCTGCAAAATTGAAAAAGATGCTTTAATTGGAATGGGATCTATCATATTAGATGGCGCTGAAATTGGTGAAGGAGCTTTCATCGGTGCTGGTAGTCTCGTTTCACAAGGAAAGAAAATCCCTCCTAATACGTTAGTTTTTGGTCGTCCTGCGAAGGTCATTCGCGAATTAACAGAAGAAGACCGTAAAGATATGGAACGTATCCGCACACAATACGTTGAAAAAGGACAATATTATAAATCGTTACAAAAATGATTTTATCGCTGCCATAAGACTGGCAGCTTTTTTTATGAAAAAATCTAACTTTTTCTTTACAAAACATTATTATTCCCTCAATAAAATCTTATTAAAATAGAAGTTAATAACTCCATATATATGTAAATGAGGGAGGAAAAATCTCATGAAGGTCAGTGGACTATATAAAATAGAATGTTACATTTTCAAAGGAATTAATCGCTACTTTGATCAAAAAACATTAAACATCTTTTTCAGCAATATTACCCATATCGGTGGTGCTACCTTCTCCATTGCACTTACCCTATTCTTTTTAATTTTCGCAACAGGGAATTTGCATCAAGCTGCAATTGCAACTGCTATTTCTTTAACAATTAGCCATATCCCGGTGCAAATACTAAAAAGATGGTATCCACGAAAACGCCCTTATTTAACAATTCAAGATGCGAAATATCCAGTACAGCCTTTAAAAGATCATTCTTTTCCATCCGGACATACAACGGCTGTTTTCTCTGTCCTCATTCCATTTATTTGCTATAATCCAAACTTGCTTGCTTTTCTATTACCGTTAGCGCTATGCGTCGGTATTTCCCGTATTTATTTAGGGCTTCATTATCCGTCAGATGTATTTGTAGGCATGTGCCTTGGCACTTGCTCTGGCATCATCTCTTTTTATCAATTCATTCCACTCATGTAAAGGAGCGATATGATGAGAGTCGCCATATTTACCGATACATTTACACCACAAGTCAACGGTGTGGCGAAAACTTTGGAACGTTTAACTAAATATTTTCAAAAAGAAAATATCGCCTATTCTGTTTTCGCCCCTCAGCATACGGCAGAAGATAATTTCGTTACGAATGTGAATAAAATGAGAAGCATCCCGTTAACAATATTATATCCAGAATGTCGCTTTGCCTTTCCTACTCCGCGCATTAAACGGGAACTTCTTGCCTTTAAACCTGATATCATTCACATTGCTACGCCTTTCAATATGGGACTTTGTGGATTATATTATGCCAAAAAGTTAAATATCCCGGTCGTCGGTTCTTATCATACTGATTTTGACGCCTATTTACGCTATTACAAAATCGAATTTCTTTCCAATATGCTATGGAACTATTTAAGGTGGTTTCATAGTCATATGCAAAAAAACTTTGTTCCTTCTCCTGAAACATTACATCAATTAAAGAAAAAAGGATTTCAGCAGCTCTATATTTGGGGACGTGGTGTAGATTGTACTCTCTTTCATCCAACTTACAATAAAGACCTATTCCGAAAAAAATATAATATTACAGCGAAATATATTCTTTCCTACGTCGGACGCCTTGCTCCGGAAAAAGATATCGACACTCTTCAAACACTTATTCAAACGACGAACAAAGAACGTGACGATATTCATTGGCTCATCGCTGGAGATGGTCCTCTCGCAAAGGACCTGCATGAAAATGTTCCAAAAACAAATGTAACCTTTACTGGATATTTACAAGGTACGAATTTAGCTGAAGTCTACGCTTCCTCCGATCTAATGGTATTTCCATCTACTACTGAAACATTTGGGAACGTCGTACTGGAGTCACTCGCATGTGGTACACCTGTTATTGGCGCGAATAGTGGCGGGGTTAAAAATATTATTAAAGATGAAAAAACTGGAATTCTATGTGAACCAAAAAATGCGGACTCATTTTTGTCATCTATTTATGAATTATTAAATAATGAAGAAATGCGTAAACAAATGAGCCTAGATGCTCACTCCTACGCTACTACACAAAGCTGGGATGAAATTTCCAGTGATTTACTCATGCATTATGATGATGTGATTCAAAGTCGAAAAGCGGAAATGCTAGCTTAAACGCAGCTTATGTATCATCAATTTGCAAGATAAAAAGAGATCACACTTCGAAGTGTGATCTCTTTTTATCTTGCGCTTTTATTTAGCGGTTCAGTTGGTACATAGATATAATGAATAAAATTCGAACTTATTTTTCTTCCCCTTTTGTCTGAGCCGCATCGAACGTCCAGTTCAATTTCAATGTATCTCCTTGGAATACGTTTTGATTTTCTCCATTATCTTCAAATATGAATTTCACATAGAAAGTGTCATCCGTGCCTGGAGCAAGTCCGTTTCCTTCCCAGTTTACGACACCTTTTTCTACAAGATCAGGAAAGTTGCCATCAGCAGTAGCTTGTTTCAATTCAGACAAAGTAGTTTCCCATACAGGAACTGTGTTCTTGTCTATGTTCCATAAAAACTCCACTTTGACATGATCACCGAAATCAGCATTTCCATTATCACCCTTCGCATCTGTTACAGTGTAATCAGTAAGAAGATGAACGTCCTTAATTTTCAAAGTACCGCTGTTGATTAAGTGGAAATCGCGTTCTATTTGATCACCCGGTTTGATTTTGTCAACATCGATGATAACTTGTGGATCAATGCTCAAATCTAACGTACCAGCCGCAAATGTGTTTTCTGATACTTCTTTATCACTGAAGTAAGCAAACGTTCCGCCTCCGATTAAAGATAAACCAAGAACTGCAGATGCAACACCCATACCAAGTTTTTTCTTAAGACTCATTTTAATAATCCCCCTATTTTTATAATATCTAAGCTATTAAAAAGCTGATAAGTCCATATGAGGTAAAAACGAATTGTTTCCTTACTTGATGTCTTTTAGATTTATCTCTAAGATAGTCATTGAATTCTTAATAAAGAACTTCTCGTTTTATTTAAGAGCGACTATCGATATTTACAGAAGATGATATTTCTCCCTCTTTTATCAGCAGCCGCTCCTAAGACACCTTCTTTTTATCCCACTATTTGCGGGCAGTAAAACTCCCACCTCAAAATTCGGCTGGAGCAAAGAAGTTAGGTGGAAGCCCTGCTGCCCGTAAACGCCCGATTGGTGAAGGCTAATAATCAGTGGGGGATGAACCAAACCCCCACTGATTATAGTTTCACTTTATTTCTTCGGTTCTAGACCGATCTGACGTAGGAAATCTGCCAGTCCTTTTTTACCAATTGTTTCTTTTGGCTTAACTACTTCTGGAACACCGAC
>NZ_JBFUIN010000063.1:0-14478 GCF_056401855.1 Bacillus sp. P4_D3 | reverse complement strand
CCTAATCAGCCTATAACTTTAGTTTCCCCTTCTTTTCTCTCTATATCATATGTAAAATTGGTTCTTATTCCCACATATAGAATGGAGCCGTCTCGTTATACACGATGAAAAACTAAGTATAATTTTTATTCTTAAATTGTTTAGCACCTTCTAATATTACAGATAGAATCCGCCATTTTCAACAGTGAACATGTATTTCTTCTTAGAACAGCTCGTTTTCTTTCCGTTTTCCCGAAAGAAAAGCAGCCACTTTTAAAGTGTAGCTGCCTACAATATACATTATTCTTTTGCTTTTTTCTCTTTCTCAGCCCGCACAAATTCGTGGAACATTTTCATTAAAGCACGCTTTTCAATTCGCGATACGTAGCTTCTTGAAATACCGAGTGCCTTCGCAATCTCCCTCTGTGTTTTCTCTTTATCAAGCCCAAGTCCAAAACGCTTCACAATTACTTCTTTCTCTCGTTCGTCTAAAATATCGATATACTCTTTAATTTTTTCTAACTCCATACTAAGCTGAATCATATCAATTACATCTTCTGATTCTGATTTTAATATATCAATAAGCGATATTTCATTACCCTCTTTATCTTGCCCGATTGGATCATGAAGTGAAACGTCTTTTTTCGTTTTCTTCAGCACACGTAAATGCATCAAAATTTCATTTTCGATACAGCGTGCTGCATATGTTGCAAGCTTAGTTCCTTTCCCTGCTGAATAGCTTTCAATCGCTTTAATAAGCCCAATGGTACCAATTGAAATTAAATCTTCTGCATCTTCACCAGTGTTTTCGAATTTCTTAACGATATGAGCTACAAGCCGTAAATTATGTTCAATTAAAAGATTTCTCGCTTGAGCATCACCTTGCTCCATTAACTCTAAGTACTTTCTCTCATCATCTGATGATAACGGCTGCGGGAACGCATTGTTCTTCACATAAGAAACAAAGACAAACACTTCTCGAACCATATATCCAATTGCGGCGAATAGACTCAAACCTTTCACCTCCGCCAAAATAGTGGTCTTTACTATGTGTATGTGGGCGTGAGGTTGTTTGTGTCTGTACGATATAAATATGGAATCCTTAGCTTTTTGTCGAACGAAATAAGTCTTTCATACCTTGAATATTTTTTCCAATGTATTACAATATGTTAAGTTCCAAAATTTTGAAAGAGGTGTTTTCATGCAATACTTTACTTCACAAATAACAAAATTAGTAGTACTCACACTATCTTTTTTCTTACTGTCAGCTTGCGGACAACAAACTTCGCCCACAAAAACTGAAACGACTAAACAGGATACTGCAGCATCAAAAGACAGCACAAAAACAGAAGATACACAAAAAGATGAAGACAGTGTAAAAACTGAGGAAAATGCAACAAACGAGAATAACGCAACTACTGAAAACAACAAAAAAAATGAAAACAGCGTAACAGCTAAAAACAGCACAAAAGCTGAAAACAACACAACTACCGAAAACAACAAAAAAAATGAAAACAATGCAACACCTAAAAACAATACAAAAACTGAGAGCAACGC
This sequence comes from Bacillus sp. P4_D3, assembly GCF_056401855.1. NCBI lineage: Bacteria > Bacillati > Bacillota > Bacilli > Caryophanales > Bacillaceae > Bacillus > Bacillus sp. P4_D3. The sequence goes on along the minus strand of NZ_JBFUIN010000063.1, from coordinate 12,942 downwards.
CACTACTGAAAACAACAAAAAAAATGAAGATAACGACACAGTTAAAAATAATACAAAACCTGAAGCAGAATCTAAAAACACACAAAAAGAACAACAACCAGCTAAGCAACCAAATAAACAAACTGATACTATTACATTCACAAGTGAAGATGCTGTAAAAGTTCTAGAAAAAAGAATGGGAGCTCGCTCAGATGAAATTCGTTACGGCTCCGGCGAAGACAAACTAATTGGCACAATAAATGGTATTAAACTATACGACGTCTTATACGGACGCGAATCTCCTGAGAACTCACGTGCTCTAAATTTTGCAGTGGGATCTGATGGAAACCTATATGATTGGTCAAAAGCTCAAGATGGTATTCTTCAACCACTTAACGGCAATTAATAAATAATTCTAAGAACATAGTAAAAGCCAATCGATACGTATCGATTGGCTTTTACTAGTATTCACTCCAAATTTTCTCCCCAGTATGCGCATCAATATAACGAATTTCTCGACTACAGTCGAAGAATTCTTTATAATTTTCATCCGTTGTTTGTTTATACAGCAATTGATATACCGTTTCCTCTACGTCATGATCTATAGACCATTCTAATTTAACTCGGATAGCCTCTCTGTATATTTCTAACGCTTCTTCTTTTGTTACTTTTGGTGTTGTTTCATATGCAAGTAATTCTTTTATAAAGTTGCTAGATTCTCCTGAGTAGTGCATCACAGCACCATTTTCTGTATTGATATTGACCCTAAATTGGTTATACTCTGCTGGAATCCCATTCACATATACAGAAAAGGTAAATCTTTCAATCCCATCTTCTGCTTCTTCACGTTCTTCCCAAAGACGAAGATATTGTGTGCTATCTGGAATAACTCGTTCTAAAAATTGAAGTGCTTTTTGTAAACATTCCTCTCTAGACAGTATTTGTTTTACTTCTTTATCGTCTGTCAGTTTTATAAAACCAATTAATTCATTGGTTGATTTATCAATCGTAATGCAAACTAAATTATTATATTTTAACATCGGTAAATGCTTTTTAAAGAATTCATTCATTATCTTTTGGATTCATCATACTCTCTCCTTTATTACAATTTAAGGTAATTATAATAAACAAAACCAAAAGTCATTAGCAAAAAGACAAAAAGCTGAAACAATTAGTTCATACGAATTTCACATGAATCTATTACTATAAGAATTGTACATAGTGAAATTACTAACAATGACGTTTATTCATATATAATTTCATTTGAAAGGGGTTGAAAAGATGAAAACTAAATATCGCTTTATGATCTCATCATTTGCTGCTTGCGCCTACATGATTTGGTGTTTAGTATAATAACAACTTCACTTGTAAATAAGAAAAGGTGTGTATATAAATGGAATATAACCAATCAACCGTTAACTACTGGAAAGCTTTTGTATTACCTTATACATTTGCTTTAGAAGAGTTAAAAACTAAATTTGAAATTATGAACCGGGAAGCTCAATTTTTAGAAGACTACAACCCGTTTGAACATATAAAAACAAGACTTAAACAACCCGAAAGTATCATTAGGAAGCTTGAGCGTAAAAATTTATCACCAACAGTTGAAAATGCTCAAACACAATTACAAGATATTATTGGCATCCGTATTACATGTTGCTTTGTAGAAGATATTTACCATTTAAAAGGGGTTATTGAAAATCGTGGAGACATGGAAATTGTAGAAGTAAAAGATTATATTGCCAATCCAAAAGGAAATGGCTATAAAAGTTTGCATATGATTATTAAATATCCATTGTTACTAAATTCTGGTACGAAAGATGTATTTGCAGAAATTCAATTACGTACACTTGCGATGGACTTTTGGGCAAGTTTAGAACATAAACTTTACTACAAATATGAAGGAAATATACCTGATTATTTGAAGGATGAACTACATGACGCTGCTATGAAAGCTGAAGACCTCGATAATAAGATGGCAACAATCCGTCAAGATATTGATGACATTGAAGCATGTTCAAATCAAATTTTATTACCACTTTAAAAAGGTTCTCTCCTATGAGAACCTTTTTTTATTCCGCTATTTGCGGGCAGTAAGACTCCCACTGATTAAAGTTTCACTTTATTTCTTCTCTATCGTACGAACTTCTTCAATCTTCCACCCTTCGTCTTCTTTTCCAAGTGCATACTGCATTTTCTTTTGAAGAGTAACCCCTCCGTCTACTTCTTTTTCCTCCGTTTCAACAATAACAAGCCCACCTTTAAGAGCTTTCATATTCATATGTTCCAATTCTATTTTCTTATTTCCCTTTTGAAATGCCGCTTCCTWTTGTGTTTTTAAGTCTTCAGCACTAGGCATCTTCTTTGAAAATAACTCCATATGCTCAGCAAGATTCTTTTCATTCGTCGTCCGTACAAATGCCTCAATAACATCTTGAATGGATTTCTCTTCTTCTTTCGTTATATGTACCTTTTCCTCAGTTTTTCCAGCAGATTTTTGTTCTATATTATTCTCTTGAGATTGACATCCAACTAGCAATAATACAAATACTAGAAGGAATCTTAATTTCCCTAAAAAAACTCTCATCTTTCCATCTCCTAAAAAGAAAAGTGAGGCATTCCGCCTCACTTTCATTTATAATTAGCGTCTTCCTTTATTCGGGTCGCCGCCGCCAACAATGTCAAAGACACGTTTAGCTATATTTGTATTCTCTTGAACGCCAGAGAATAAGTATTTACCCGGTCCGAATGCATATACGTTTACATCTTCACCTGTATGTCCACCCGTTGTCCAACCTGTAACCGAACGCTTATTGAAGATATCTTCAATTGCATTATCAATCTTTGTTACATCTTTTGATGGAGCTATATCATTTACAGCTTTAATTTCTTCTGGTGTTAATTGTAGATCAATATACTTTTTCAATGTTTCTTCTACATTTGCACCTTTTACAATCTCACTTGCCATAAAGTCTGGCGTACGTTTCGCAGCTTTAATCGGATCTACTTTAAAGTTATACTCACCATTCGCACCTAAAGATAATCCGCCAGTAGCATGGTCTGCAGTTGCAACAACTAATGTGTTCTTATCTTTTTTCGCAAACTCAATTGCTGCTTTAAACGCTTTTTCGAAGTCTTCCATTTCACTCATTGCACCGACAATATCATTATCATGTCCAGCCCAATCAATTTGACTACCTTCGACCATTAAGAAGAAACCATTTTTATTTTTGTTCAAGCGCTCAATCGCGGTATTTGTCATCTCTTCTAATGAAGGTGTTTTGTCAGTACGGTCAATCATTTTGTCTAAACCACCTGGTGCAAATAAGCCAAGAACTTGATCGCTTTTATCATTTAATAATTGATTACGATCTGTTACATAACTATAACCAGACTTCTTAAATTCTTCTGTAAGATTGCGGTCTTTTCTAACAAAGTTATTTACGCCGCCGCCAAGCATAACATCTATTTTATGCTTACCTTTAATTTTCTCATCAAAGTAATCATTTGCAATTGCGTCCATATTTTTACGACTAATATCATGTGCACCGAATGCAGCTGGTGTTGCATGCGTAATTTCAGACGTTGCAACGAGTCCCGTTGACTTCCCTTTTTCTTTCGCTTGCTCCAATACTGTTTTCACTTCAGCTTTATCATTATCTACTGCAATAGCTGCATTATATGTTTTTATACCTGCTGACATCGCAGTAGCTGCCGATGCAGAGTCTGTAATATTTTCATGTTCATCTTCTGGATATGTTTTTTGTGTTCCTACAAGATGCTTATCAAATTCTGTAGATTCCATCTCAAATGTTTTTGGATTATCTTTCATATAACGATGAGCTGTCATATATGAAGGCCCCATACCATCCCCAATTAATACAATGACATTTTTAATTTTTGCATTGTTTCCGTTCTCATCCGCATTAACCTCACTAGAACGCGTAAAATTCCATGTTGCTACCGAAGTAACTGCTAACGACGCCACAACTGCAAATGGCCATGCTTTTTTTACAAACTTTTTCACTGTCTTGTCCCCCTAATTAGGTTATTCATTTCCCACTATCAAATTTAATAGAAGACTGTTAAGAGAAAATGAGTTATATGTAAATTTTTTGTTAACTTATGTAAATTCCAGTTATAATTTTTATAAGTTTGTCTTGTCATATCAAACATACTTCCCTTTACAAAGAAAAATATAAACATGTTGGATTTTTTTAATACGAACCTATTATTTTACATTTCGTAATATTATTCTTATTTTTTCTAATTTAAATAGAAATATGGTGAACTTTATGAAAACAGTAAAACTAGACGAATCTTCCATTCCAGATTTACTCTCTCTTTGCAAATCAGTCGGGTGGTTACAGCATGAGATTTTTATGAAAGAGCAATTCCATATGTACCTTTCCATTGGCACAATTTTTGGCTATGTACATGAGAATAAACTTATTACAGCGGGCGGGGTCTTTTCGTTTGCCCCTGGATTTTCTTCTATCGGTATGTTAATCGTGCATCCTGATTTTCAAAGAAAAGGAATTGGCCGTATTTTGTTAAACACTAGCTTAAAAGTAACTCATCGATCGCTCCCTATTACGCTCATTGCAACAAAAGCTGGCGAATCCTTATATGAATCTTATGGATTTCAATCAATAACAACAATTCATCGTTTCGAAAAACAAGCGGCTCATATAAGTACAAATTCTTTTCCCATAAAACAAATTCAGCAAGCCGATCTTCAATCTCTCATTTTTCTTGATCAAACTGCGACTGGTGCATATCGTTCTAAGCTTTTTTCATCGCTACTATCGAGAGCAACTTACTCCTTTAAAATAGAACGGGATAATCAAATAGATGCTTTTGCTTTATGCATACAAAAAGGAGATGTACTATGTATCACTCCGCTTATTTCAAAAAAAGAAAAAGACGCTATTCAGTTATTAGAAATGATTTGTAAATCGTGGAGTGGGACGATACGCATTGATGTTCCGCACTCACAATTCATATTCCGCCAATTTCTTCAAACAGCAGATTTCCAGGAAACGCTCCTTTCACCTCTTATGATAAAGAATGGTAATCAACTTCCTGGAAATCGTAATATGCTATTTGCTATGATAGATGCAGCGTTATGTTAGAAAGGGGACACCTAATTGAAGCGATTTAGCTATTGTATGGTAGGTTGTCTTACTCTTACACTATTAGTAGGATGTAGTGCAGCAGAAAAGCCAGTAGAACAAGTAAAAAAAGTTAAAAATACAATTACAGCGAAACTAGCTACCGAGGAAAAAATGGTAGAGATAGATGGTCAAACGATTTACTTTAAAAAGATTGGTGATGAAAAACCACCTTTACTTATGATCCATGGATTTGGAGGATCATCCGATGGTTTTCAAAAGATTTACTCAGATTTAGCAAAAAATCATACGATTATTTCTGTTGATGCTTTAGGATTCGGACGTTCCTCTAAGCCGATGGATTTTTATTATTCTTTTCCAACTCATGCAAATTTGTATTATAAGTTAATGAAAAAACTAGGGTATGACTCATTCGCAATACTGGGACATTCGATGGGCGGAGAAATTTCTCTTAATTTAACATATTTATACCCTGAAGCGGTTACTCACCTTATTTTAACTGATGCTACAGGCGGCCCTCATACTCTCGTTAATAAACAAGGTTCACCAAAACCAAAGTTGTCGACTGATTTAAGTGCCGTTTCTTCTATTGCAGATTATGATGAGAGCAAAGTTAAATTCAAGCGTAATGATGAAGAGCATTATAATAAAATGAAATTATGGCCTAGGCGTCTTCAAATCAATGCAAATGAAATTAAGCAACCAACTTTAATTATATGGGGAAGAAATGATAGTAGCGTTTCTTGGAAAGAAGGAGAAACTTATCATCAATTCTTAAAAAATAGCACTTTCCATATTATTGAAAAGGGTTACCATGCTCCATTTCGTCAAGAGCCACAAGAATTTGTAGGGTATGTAAAAGATTTTTTCGAGAAAAATCCTATAAATGCTGAAAAATAAACGGGTATCTCTTTTTGAGATACCCGTTTTCATATATTAAGCAGCTTGCTTTTGGCGTTTTTGAGTTTTTGATCCTAGTACTTTTGGAATAACGAAGCCATCAATTCCAAGTTTTCCAGCATTCATACCAGAAACAAGAACGAACATGGATAAGATAACCATTTCAGGGTTTACACCAATTGACCCACTAAACATATAGGAAAAGTTCATTACAAGACCGAAAAAGACCGCTGTTTTTGTTAAACAGCCTACAATTAAACCAATTCCGACTAAAATTTCTCCCCACGTCACAAGTGTATTAAATAAATCAACGTTTGGAATTGCAAAATCTTGTAAGAATGATGCCCACCAAGATTGAACAGCTGGTTGTGCTCCTTTAGATTTTTCAATTGCACCTTGTAAATAACCAGTTGCATCGAATCCTTTTCCTTGTAGTTTACCGATTCCAGCCATTACCCATGTGTAACCAAGATACACTCGAATTATCGCTAATACAAAAGAAACTGCTTTGTTTTCTCTTAAAAATTGAATAATCATATCTTCCTCCTAAAGTTGTAATTAAGTCAGTTACAGATAATATGATAACATTAGTTACTTACTTTTAAAATATTAATTATGAATAATTCGTGACATACATACAAAACATTAAATACTAACGTATATATAGTAACTTTTATTACCTGTAAAAACTTGAACATATCATACCACAGGTGATAATCATTTTCATTGAAGAAAATGTAAAAAAACTGTGAGTTAAATGTGAAACACGTTTATTCGAATATAAAATAAACGTGTTTCATACTATTTATATAATCGAAATGTATGTGTCTCCTCATCGATTAATCTCGCTTGTTGAAAAGCCTCTTCTAACGTTTTTTATGGTTAATAAGCCCATAAAATAAGCGTATTGTAAACATAAGCGCTACATTCCCATCTACATAATCTATCGATCCAACATATGATTTTACATCACTATGTAAAAAGGATTCTACTAGTTTCCCCCCAAACTTATACCAACCATTTACAATATGTGTAATATGCAATTTTGCATATTACTTAATTTCCGCTACGCCAAAGTATACTCTCTGCTCATTTAAGTCGTACACATTTCCCCCTAACTCTTCCATTACAAATCCCCCTCCTATAAGTCCATTTCATATATACCCGTTTCTTTCAAAAAATCAGCTCTAGTTAAAGCGACTTTCTGTAAATATTGCCTATACGCTGTAATTGTTCCATCATGTGAAACGATACAAACTTTTTCTGCTCTTAACTGATAGCACCAGTGCAGAAATTCATCTACTATTTGCTGAAATTCCTTCTCTGAGATGATATTGACTCCCTCATTCCATAACAATTCATTTGTACTTTCTTCTAATGAAAAATGTGGAAATAAATTTTTTATTACCTTCCGATCTAACAATTGATCGCACGGTAATGTTTTGGCGGATTCCCGATAAGGGAAAATACGCGGGGATATATATGGATGAACAATTTTTTGACAAGCAACTTCCGCACTCCACATTGCCGCAGTTTGTAAAGTTCGAAGTGTAGGACTAGCGATTAATATATCCTTTTCTTGTAATGGTACATCGCAATGAAGTAATTTAGCCTGCTTCTTTCCCACACCCGTCAATGGCGGATTCACCGCTTGTAAACTTAATGGTAAATCTTTCGTATGCTCACCTTCACCATGCCGAACAAAGACAAGTTTCATTCTCCTCTTCCTCTCACTATGAAATAGTCTCACATATTTCTTCCCTAATTTTTTCTTTACTCCTGCTATTTTAAAAAGCAGAATGTAAAAAGTGTTTGACATCAACTTTTGGAAAATATTACAATTATATATGTAAAATATTTTTTACAAGAAGAGGAGGATTACAAATATGAAATGGATTATCTTCTTTATCGGAATGATCATATGGGGATACATAAATGGCTTTTTTAATAGCGATAAAACTGCTAATCCTTGGATTACAGATGATGAACGGGAAACAAAAATTAAGCAGAAGGCAATTATCGCAAGCTGGTCTGGTGTTTTCATGTTTTGTATCTTTAACCTCTTAAACAAATGGTTAGGTTTAGGAACGAGCGATACATCACCTTACTTACCAGCTCCTGTCGCAACTATTTTAAAAGAAAATGTAGAGTTACAAGTTTTACTTATGTTATTCATTACATATGGACTATTTTACGTATACTACCGAAGAAAACTAAGTGCTTAACTTTTATCTCATGATTATCCTCCTAAATGGTTATAGTAACTAGGACGCAATGAAAAAAGGAGAGATATAAAAATGAGTAACTCAAATGACTTTTTAGATACATTACATGAAAAACAAGCAAAAGATGAACAAAATAGAAAGCGCCAAGGGAACGGAAACCCTGCGAAAAAAAAGCCAAATAAAACACATAAATAACATTGAAAAACCTGCCTAAAAATTATATTTTAGGCAGGTTTTTTTACTTGTCTTTAACCGAAACGACATCTTCCCAATCCCATTTCTCATAATACCACTCTGGCACATCTATATTTTCAATCCACTTCTTTTCATATTTCCCATCGCTATGAGCAAGCCATACATCAGCTTTCTTACGATTTGAACGGATCCACATTAATTGGTTGCTCTTCTTAATAAAAATAGGGTTATAATCGCCTTGGCTATTTGATGGCTTTGTAATTTGATTTTGTTCATCGTTTATACTATTTACTTCATATAAAGATGGTAGTGGTCTTTTTTCTAGAGGGACCGATAGCTCTGCTTCCTTTGCCCTTGAAACGATAATTACATTATCGTTCTTCCATGTGAAATCCCAATCAACATAGCCTTTTGGAGTAAATGTATTTTGCTGGAGAGCCGGCAATTCTTTTATTTTTAAATGTTTATTCTCTAAGGCAACTCTCCCGCTCCCTTCAATATAGGCTAATATATTTTTGGATGGCGCCCATTTGAACCATTGTGTGTTTAATAACATTTGATCTACTGTTTCAAAACGACTGCCGTCTGATCGAATTAAGCAAAGTGTATTACTATCCGCTGACAAAGAAGCTGTTGGTACTGCCAAAAACGAAATCCATTTTTGATCTGGCGACCACTTAAATCCACTTCCAACTAATGCTAAAAAGTCATCATGCTCATTCGGTAGTGCATATAAATGTTTCATCTTATGAGGATTCATATTTGCATCCTTTTGTATTTCATATAACTGAGCACCTGTCCATCCTGTTGGAAGCAAGAACGCTTCTGATGATACAAGAAACTTCTTACCATCAGGATGCCATGCATAGTCACCTACACCACTAGCTACATTGTCAAAATCTACTTTCTTTTTTTCAACATCAAATATATTTAATGTACGTGCAAATACAAATGCAATTATATTCTCTGTTGGTGACCATTGATAATTCGATGCTTCTGATTGAGATGGTGTAACTTTCTTTCCATCTTTCAGCCGATACAGTTCAAAATGATTTTGCTTCTTTCCTTTTGCATATGCAAGCCATTCTCCATTATGTGACCATTTCGGCCCTGTTATGTACTCTCCTTTTGTAATTTGTTTTTCTTTTTCACCGAATTTAATCCATAGATTATGATTACGAATAAAGGCAACTTTCACTCCATTGTTTTCTGCGCTAGTAATAGAACTTGAACAGAAAAAAAGGCCCAGAATCACGATTCCACTTACTATAAACCTTTTCATATAGCACCCCCATTTCCCCCTTTAGCATTCCTCATATTCCGCTTACTATATGCAAATTTTATCCATTCGACATAATTCCAAAAAATTTCCCAAGAAATTTTCAATTCAAAGAGGATTGGTATGGATTATGTCGAATTTATAGTTTAGCCAACATCCGTTCCTATAATTAACGACAAAAATGCAATATTTATTTTCGGAATATTGGCACTTTTTATTAGAGGGAGTTTCAATGAAAAAAACTACATCTACACTATTAAGTATGGCGCTCGTCTTTTCGAGTTTTGGAGCTTTAAGCGCCCATGCTGAGTCACTGCAAAAAGAGAAGCAATTTAGTCCACAGTTAAAAGCGAATATTGAACAATGGGGAGAAAACAAAATCGCGCAAAATGTTGAAACAAAAACATCAAAAGAAATTTCTGTCATTGTAGAATTACAGCATGCTCCACTCGCTTCACAAAGTAACATTCAGCATGCTCCGGATCTAAAAAATAGCAATGTGCAATCATACCATGCGCAACTAAAAAAGGCACAAGAGGATACAACAAAGAAAATTAAAGAAAAAGCACCGAAGGCAACGATAAAAGAAACATATAGTACATTATTTTCTGGGTTTTCTATTTCTATCCCAGGAGATCAAATTGCTGCTTTAGCTTCTTTACCTGAAGTAAAAGCAATTTATCCGAACTTAACATATAAGTTACATGAAACATCAAAAAGCCCAGCAGATCAAGAAACACCAAATGTTGGCGGCCCTACAGTTGGTGCACCTGAAGCTTGGAATTTAAAAGATCCAACTGGCAAACCCCTTGATGGAAAAGGAATAAAAGTCGCTATTATCGATTCAGGTGTCGACTATACCCACCCTGATTTACAAGCAAATTATATCGGCGGCTATGATACAGTCGATGAAGATAATGATCCGATGGATGGAAACGTCCACGGTACCCATGTTGCTGGAATTATTGCTGGTAACGGAAAAATAAAGGGGATTGCTCCGAATGCTTCTATACTCGCTTACCGTGTCATGAATGATGGTGGTACTGGTACGACCGATGATATTATTCAAGGTATTGAGCGCGCTATTCAAGATGGTGCCGATGTTTTAAATCTATCTCTTGGTCAAGATTTGAATGTACCTGATCAGCCTGTAACATTAACGTTAGAACGTGCAGCAAAGCTTGGGGTTACTGCGGTCGTCTCAAATGGAAATGATGGACCAAAACCTTGGTCTGTTGACGCTCCTGGTAACGCAAGTAGTGTCATCTCTGTTGGAGCATCTACAGTTTCTATTCCATTTCCAACATTCCAAGTAGCTGGTTCCAATAAATCTTACCAAGGATTACCTTTATCAAAAGCAGATTTCCAAGTAGGAAACGATGCTCAGCTTGTATATGTTGGCTACGGTAATCCAAGCGATTACGCTAAACAAGATGTGAAAGGGAAGTTCGCCCTTGTTTTACAAGGAACTTCGAGCACGTTAGTAAAAGCAGAACAAGCGAAACAAGCTGGCGCTCTCGGCGTGCTACTAATTTCTAACGAAAAAGAAATTAATATTATGCCCGAATATTTTGGACGTGAAGATGTAGCTCTTCCAGTTATGCAACTATCAAATACAAATGGTGAAGAGTTGAAAAATTTAATTACAAAACGAAAGAAAAATATAAAAATTGGACAACCAAGCCAAACCGAACTTATTGGTAACTTCAGTTCAAGAGGACCATCACAAGGAAGTTGGCTCATAAAGCCTGATATAGTTGCACCTGGAGTAAACATTACAAGCACAGTGCCAAGAGGTGGCTATGAATCTCACAACGGAACAAGTATGGCTGCGCCACAAGTAGCGGGAGCCGTTGCTCTGCTGCGTCAAATGCATCCTGATTGGACGACAGAACAATTGAAAGCAGCTCTTGCCAACACTGCAAAAACATTAAAGGATGTCAATGAAAATACATATCCTGTCATGGCACAAGGATCTGGTTTAATTAACATTCCAAAAGCAGCAAAAGCAGATGCATTAGTGAAACCAAACAATGTAAGTTTCGTTCTCATTAAACCTAATAGTGGCAAAGTGAAGTTAACACAAAATATTACGTTACAAAATCTTTCTAACAAAAAGAAAAACTTTTCAACTCGCATTGAATTACTAGATACAAAAACAAAAGTCCAGACTTCTTTCCCTTCTTCTATTAGCATTAAACCGAATAGTAACATCGAAAAGCCTTTTACTATTACTGTTGATAGCTCCTTACCACAAGGTGTATATACGGGAAATCTATATGTAAAAGAGCAAGGGAAGACTGAAGAAATGCGTATTCCATTTACATTTAGCATCGATCCGAAAGAATACAAGCGTATTGATGGCCTTGAAATCGTTAATTCTACTTTCAGTCCAAATAATGACAGAATACTAGATGACAACCTTATCAATTACTATTTAGTTACACCAGTTGAGGATGTAACGTTTCATGCTAATTTAATTACGAAAGACCGAGTAACATATAAAGGAATCGTTCATCAAGGTAAGAATGAAACACCAGGTTATAAATCTTTCAAATGGAATGGTACGAAAACTGATGGATCACCTCTACCTGATGGCTTATACCAAATTGAAGCTGTTGCTTCTAATTCTGGAGGAGAAACGAAACAAACAGGAGCTGTATTTGTCGACCGCACTGCACCGAAATTATCGCCTGAAGTAGATCAAGAAAACCTCGTAATTAGAGGGAAAGTAGATGATATACTTTTAGATTGGATGACAGAATCCGGATGGGTTGCTCCAGGACATCCAGTAACAATACAGTATGAAATTAATGGAAATGGCGTATGGGAAAATGCATTCTTGAACCATTGGGAGAAAAACTTTGAAATTTATTTCGATCGCAATCAATTACAACAAGGGAAAAATACAATCCACATTGCAGCAACTGATGCAGCCGGAAATACATCTAATTTAAATGTTGATTTAGAAGTAAAATAATAAAATTATTGTTGACAAGCTTTTAAATATAGTTTTATAATACAAAACATAGTTTAGTTGAACGAATTATATATCGGCTTTGAAGGAATACTAGTAGCGACTTATATCCCTGTCTCAGAGAACTGATGGTTGGTGCGAATCAGTACATATACAAGCGTGAATTACAATTCTGGAGCTTCTTTCCCGTAATGCTTTTTATGCATGAAGAGAAAGACGGATTTTTCCGTTATCTTAAAGTAAGTGGTAAAC
>NZ_JBFUIN010000062.1:0-14787 GCF_056401855.1 Bacillus sp. P4_D3 | reverse complement strand
ACTTTGTAGTTTTATTTCTTGGCATGGGTATTTATTTGGGTCATTTGGATGCCGACCTTACAATAGTATATGTCCGCTATATGAAATGGTTTGTTATTTATATTCAGTTAAGTATAATTTAGAAAAGAAAAACACCTATTTTTTAATAGGTGTTTTTCTTGCAAATTGGCTTATAAATTAAGGGAAAAATTTTTCTATTCATTCATTTTTAAAAATCATCTCTATGATCATGCTCATGTTCGTCATGTTCTTTACAATGTCTGCGACGTTTACAACAGAAACGATCACAATCAGGTGAATTTATAGAGATTACGTTAATTTTGTTAATCGCAATACGTGCTAATCCCGGGAAACAATCAAAGTCAGATAAAATGATTACGTTGTTTCCTTGAAAACCTTGGAATGTTGCACTTGTAGGTCTTTGAGAATCATATTGAATAACAATACAAGTACCAGGAGTTAATGTTCTTAAGAATTGTAATAATTCTGGATTATTATTCTCCTGTCTATGGTTTTCTTCTCTTCTGTGATGATCTCTGTGATGATCTCTCCGATCATCACATCTATTGAAATCACAACATCCACCAAAGCCAAAACCCATAAAATTACCCCCTTTCGTTCGTCAGTACATCTTATGCTCGTCTAGAAAGGATAGTGTGGGTATATGAGTCTAGTTAAGTGTGGATTTTTTATTTAATTATGAAATTTGTTTAATAAGGATCTTTTTATGTATTATCCCTTACAAATTATATCCTAATAATGCATTACTAAAAAATTTGCCAACTTGTCTATTTCAATTCTTATGCTCAAACATATTCTATTTTGATAACTAATAATAAGTTAATTTAATAGAATTACATTGTTAGGTGTCAAAATTAGAAGTAAAGGAAGGTGATAGAGAATGGATAATAATGAAATTCTAACTCTGTTGCAAGCATTTCAATTGGTCGGGGCGAGAGTTGTATTATTTTTGCCATCATTTCACGTAGAAGGAATTATTACACAAATTGGAGAAAATTTTGTTACTCTTCGTCGTGGTAATGGGGAAGCTATTGAAGTAGAAAGTAATGCGAACGGTGGAACTCTTGAAAATCCAAACCAAATTAGTGTTATGATTGCTAGCATTTTAGCGGTAAGTGATGATCGAGGAGCATAATAAATTAAAAATGTACTGGGTATTATAAATACCCAGTACATTTTTGTATAAAGTGTTTACTATATAATACATACTTATTATAGGAGGGGTATAGGTGTGTCAGTTTTGTTTTAATTCTGATAATGGTAAACGTAAATTTAGATTGATTGATATAAATCCGATTCCTCTTATCGCTCCATTTAAATCAAGAAGAAATTTTGATCCTTTATTAGAATCAGAAAAATCTTCTGATGTTTTATTACAATCAAAAATGTCCTCTAACACCTCTTTAGAATTAAAGGGATCTTCTTCTTATCATTCAGTAGTGAATAGTTCTAGTAATAATTTTGCAGAATTAACAAATGAGATTAGAGAACTTTTATATGCTTATCAGTTGCTTCATTTACGTACTGTATTGTTTTTGAAAGGAATTCATATTAAAGGTTTTATAATGAATGTGAGTCAAAATTTAGTTACTGTTATTGGACCAAATGTAGAAGTAGCAAGTAATTCAACTGGTAATATTATAGGCTTTCCGAACAAAATTAATGTTAGACTTGAGTCTATTCAAGCAATTGGTGATGTAAAATAGTTTTCTCGTTAAAATGTAAAAAACAATAGGGTAAAGAGTGATTTTTAATGTTGATTTATATTATATGGCAAAATTAAATCGAAAATGTATCAAGAATATTATCTTTTTCTTCTTTGTTAATTCCAATATATTTTAGATTGACACTCCTTGCCTCTTTAGGGATCGGAGTGTCAAATTCATACATATGAAGTAATATCAAGCACATAATAGCAGCGACATCGGGAAATGTTAATCTGTACGTTAGAGTTACCCCTTATATTTTGAGAAGGCCCCGAATAAGGTTTCTTTTTGCTACACCTTTTGAGAAAGACAAGCATATACTGGAGTGTGGGGGAAACCACTTTATATATAAGAGCATCTAACAATTGTGGATGCTCTTTTTATTTGCACACAAAGAATTGTTAAAACTACTATATTGGAGGTTCTATCCTACAAACTCCTTTTTTGAAGGTCATGTATTCCCCAATAGAGCTGTGTCATGTAAAAGGGAAAAGCATTGCTATTTATTTCATCCTCATAATCTCTCAAGGGCACTTAAGTTTTTTTGAATATACCTTTCATAATCAGGAATAGCTACTCTACCAAAAATAAAGTCAGCTTGTACATATTTTGTTTGGAAGTGTATCATAATTTGGAATTGAACAGTCTGTGTAAGTTCTATGCCTCTATTAAATAATCCTCGTAACAGAACTTTGCTGAGCTAAATGCCACTTAACCTCCTAACGGTTCTAATCGATTAAGCTATCCCTGTATAGTTAAGAGAGGGATAGCTTCGTTTCTTTAGTCCTGTGTTAACATCCCTATCGTTATGTGTACTGCAAGAAGGGCAATCACACTCACAAGGATTAAGATTTTCAACGTCTTTATTTTGGTAAATGCAATTCAAACATAGCTGACTAGAAATAAACGTTTTTGATATAACAACAATTTTCTTCCCGTACCATCTTCTTTTTTAATTGAGTAAGCTCGTCAGAGAAAAAATGATACGTTAATCCTTTCCCCGCTTCTTTATAAGTATGATTCCACATAGCAAAAAACCGATTAAATTTAAAACAACCGTAACCAATGGTTCTCGTAATTAAAGCTTCTTATTCTTGATTCTAGTAAAAATGAAAAAACGTAGGCTTACGCCTACCGACATTCATCTCCCACCTAAAATTGGTATTCCACACCTTCACATTTTTGAGGAGGGAGTCTTCTGTCGAAAAGAGATAACAGTAATCTTTGCCCCAGAACTATTTGTATTGCGTATTAAAATTCCTCTATTAATATATTTAAAGCTTTTGACTTTATCCTTTCATATTCCATAGCTTCAGCAAGTTCGTTAGCAAGTAATGGTGATTTTCTGACGTATTTTTCACGAATCACATCATACAATTCGTATGGAAATAACATATCAATAAACATAATTTTCTTTTGCTCTGCTGTTAAAGGGGAAACTGACTCATATGCGTTAATCATAATTTGAAATTGGTCTGCATTCCAAACACCAGTTGTATCTAGTAGGGGAATAATCATTTTACGCAAGTCTCGAATAGGGAGATCGTAAGAAACTGTATCTAAATCAATTACCCAAATTTGATTGCTTGGATCTAATAAGGAATTTCCTGTTCCATAMTCTTGATGACATAAATTGGGGAATGTTTGTAATTCATCAGTCCATTTTGTATATTCAGATTCCAATAGTCTTTGGTGTGTATGTTTTGCTTCTAAAATGAAAGCATCAATTTCAGCCAAATACAATTGTGAAAATGGGTCATCCGGCATAGTTGCGGATAAATTTTTCCAAATCTCCATCTGCTGGAATCTTTTAATGTAATGATTGGGCCAACGTCCCAGTTTTGTGAAGATAGGTATGCCTGGTGGCGGTTTGTAGCCAATAGAAGCTACATGAAAATCTGCTAACCCTTTCATAATCATTTCAAGGTCTTCTTGCATTGTAAGCTCAAACGGTCTTCCCTCAATCCACTCATAAACAACAAATAAAAATGGACCGTGTTTTGTATATAACTGATTCACTTTGCTTGGAATTATGCTCGGAACACGCATGCCTTTTTTGGCAAGATAATCTTGAGCGTGAATGGAAAATAAAGCCTTTTTTTCAGGGCGATGAATTCTCTTTAAGCAAAATGGTCCATCTGTAGTATGAATTTTCCATACTAAGGCTAGTTGTCCACCTTGTATTAATTCGATTGTAGTCGCTTGAATGTCCCAATGTTGAATCATTGTCTCTGCCAATGCTACTAATTTTTGCTCCTCTTCGGGCGATAATGTATACACCGCTTCTTCATTATGATTCTCCACATATACCACCATCCTTTTATACTCTCTTATTACTGTATGGTACATGGCCATTTTTGCTCTAGCCATTTGCCTTTAAGAAGAAAAAGTACTATTTACCAAATTTAATTATAAAAGATGAAAAAATGCTTGATAACTCACAAACATAAGGGTTTCTTCGTAACATATGAAGAAAGTTGTATTTTATGAAACAGGGAGGCGATTTAATGAAAATTGCGATAATATCCACTGAAAAGCTACCCGTACCAGCTGTACGAGGTGGAGCTATTCAAATTTATATAGATTCTGTTGCTTCCATTATTGCTTCAAATGGAAAAAATGTGACAGTTATTTCTATAACAGATCCTAATTTAAAATCAGAAGAAAAAAATCAAGGTGTAAGGTATATACGTTTTCCAGAAGAGGAGTATCTGCCTTATATTATTAAACATTTGAAACAGGAAAAATATGATGTGGTTCATCTATGTAATCGTCCCAATTGGATTACAATTTTACGTGAGGCGGCACCACAGACCAAATTCGTGTTAAGTGTGCATAATGAAATGTTTGCATACGAAAAAATAAGTGATAAAGAGGGCGAAGCATGTATTGCGGCTGTTTCCAAAATTGTAACAGTTAGTGATTATATAGGAAAAACAATTACCTCGCGCTTTCAAACTGCAAAAGCAAAGACAAGAACAGTATATTCTGGTGTAGATGTAAATGAATATTATCCTTCGTGGACCGTGAATGGTACAAAAGTTAAAAGTCATGTGCTAAAACAGTTGAATTTACAAAATAAAAAAATAGTTTTGTTTGTTGGACGCTTGAGCAAAGTAAAAGGTCCTCATATTTTGCTACAAGCTCTTCCTAAAATAATTGAGAAAAATCCAGACATTGTAATGGTTTTTATTGGTTCAAAATGGTTTGGAGATAACAATGTAAATAATTATGTAAAACATTTATATACCTTAGGTGCAATGTTTCCAGAACATGTAGTCTTTATTAAATTTGTTAAGCCAAAGGATATTTCAACACTTTATGCTATGTCAGATATTTTTGTTTGCTCTTCACAGTGGCAAGAGCCTCTTGCTAGGGTGCATTACGAAGCAATGGCAGCGGGGTTACCAATTATTACAAGTAATCGAGGCGGTAATCCTGAAGTTATTGAAGAAGGAAAAAATGGATATATTGTCAATGACTTTGAGAATCCTGATGCATATGCAGAAAAGATAATTAATCTTTTAAATAACGAAAATAAAAGAAAACAGATAGGGAAATATGGACGTGCGAAGGTCGAAAAAGAATTTAATTGGAACCGAGTTGCCACGGATTTAATGAAAGTGTATGGGGAAGTTTTATAAAATTTAAGAGGAGGATGATGAAAGTTGGAAGAAACAACTGGATTAGAGAGTGAACATTTAAAAAAGGTCCTTAGCTTTTATCCATTTGAGGTAAGTAATATCATTTTACAGTCAAGCAGAAGTGGGAGAACAATTTGGGAAGTTGAAACAGAAGAAGGATTAAAAATATTAAAACAAGCACATATGCACCCCAAAAGGATGCTTTTTATTGCTGGAGCACATTTACATCTCCTTCAAAATGGATTGCCAATTACAAAAATTCATAACACAAAAAGAGGGGGCTTTTGTATTGGATCTGGTGAGTATGCGTATGTACTATATGATAAGCATCAAGGGAAAGAAGTTATTTATTATAATAAAGAACAATTAGAGAAGGTACTAATATATGCAGGTAAATTTCATCAAGCATCCGAAGGATATATTCCGATACAAGAAAGTAAAATTCGGGGTCGATTAGGAAAATGGCATAAATTATACAGATGGAAATTACAAGAATTAGAAGGAAACAAAAGGATTGCACTCTCCTTTCCAGATGATGTATTTTCAACTATGTTTTTAGAGTACGTCGATAAAATGTTAGCACGTGGTCAGAGAGCATTACAAGAAATAAATGATCCATATTTTGACCAATGGACAAAAGAAGTTATTGCATCTAACAGTTTTTGTCAGCAAGATTTTACTTTAGCAAGATTTGCAGAAATAGATGATGCTATGTTTATGAAAGAGCTACATTCTATTACAAGTGATTTACCCGTGAGGGACCTACGTATCTTTTTAAATAAAGTGATGAAAAAAATGTCAGTTTGGGATACTAATTTAGCAATTCATATGTTGAGTGCATATGATTCAGAAAATTCCTTATCAGAAAAACAATTTCGTGTTCTTTGGACTGATTTATCGTTTCCTCACTTATTCTGTGCAATTGCACATAAATACTATTTAGGACAAAAGCGTTCTTGGTCTGATGAAAAGTATATTTGGGCATTACAAAATATCATTGCACTTGAAGACTCTAAAGAAGAATTCTTACAAAATTTCTCTGATATTTACCACGAAATCAAGAGCAATAGCGGAGGGAAATAAGATGAATTCAGAACAAGAAGAGATAGTAATCCCTATTTTAGATTTAGAGAAATTTGTGTTTTCTCCACCAGGGCCAATGGGATGGGAATTGTCAGAGTATGAGCAGCAAAAAAATATTGTACTAAATGAATCTTCTGTGCTAGAGAATTTAGCGATTATTAAGGAAATAGAATTAGAGGAGTTACCCAAAATCGGATTGCTAGATTTAGAAGAGCAATCCCTACAAAAAACTACAATAATTGATGAAGTAAAAGATAAAGAGATTCAAAATGCAATAGAACTAGAAGAGCAATCCCCACAAGAAACTACAATAATTGATGAAGTAAAAGATGAAGAGATTCAGAAGACGAGGACGAAGAAAAAGAAAAAGAAGAAGAAGAAGAAGAAGATGAAAAATGCAATAGAACTAAAAGAACAAAACCCGGAACAAAATGAGGTCGTTCCAACTCAAATAGAAAAGCCGAAAGTAAAAGTCAAAATTATTACTCCCGATCGTCCATTAAAAAGCCCGTGGATAGCAAAATTAGTAAAGAACGCTAAGGAAAATGAATAATGAAATTTCCGCAAATATATTAATCTTTTCATATTCTTTCGACATAGTATATATAAATCTATATTGAAGGAGTTAGGTAAATGGCTGATGTGAAAAGAGCAAAAATAAAACTAGATGTTGAGAATGGCTTTAGTGTTAATTCAGATGATGATTTACAGGAAGTTCTAAAAGCTCTAGCTGAAATAATTCAATCTGGTACACATAATGGTGTAGAGGTTGAAATTGAATATGATGATGAAACAGAAGTTATCTTTACAGACGAGGAAGAAGACGACGAAGACGAAGACGATGAAGACGAGGACGAAGACGACGCAGACGACGAGGAAGATGAAGACGAAGACGAAGACGATGAAGATGAAGATGAAGATGAAGACGATGATGACGAAGACGATGAAGATGAAGACGATGAAGATGAAGATGAAGATGAAGACGAAGACGATGAAGACGAAGACGATGAAGACGAAGACGATGAAGACGAAGACGATGAAGATGAAGACGATGAAGATGAAGATGAAGATGAAGATGAAGATGAAGATGAAGATGAAGATGAAGATGAAGACGAAGACGATGAAGACGAAGACGATGAAGACGAAGACGATGAAGACGATGAAGAAGACGATGAAGAAGACGAAGATGAAGATGAAGATGAAGATGAAGATGAAGATGAAGACGAAGACGATGAAGATGAAGATGAAGATGACGATGACGATGACGATGAAGACGATGAAGATGAAGATGATAACGATGAAGATGATGACGATGACGATKAAGATGATGACGATGACGATGAAGACGATGAAGACGATGAAGACGATGGTGAAGAAGAAGACGCGTAAAATAATTAGCACTAAAAAACGCTTGGTTCTCCAAGCGTTTTTTGTTCTTCAACATATACATAATAGGCAGCCTTTATCATTTTCCGACAGAAGACTCCTTCCTTAATTTGCGTGAAGGTGCGATAGCACCAGCAAATAGGTAGGAGATGCATGTCGGTTGGCGTAAGACAAAATGTTTGTTACCATATACTTGTACAGATTGCTCTTTGAAAACTGAAGATATGAGGTTGGTTGCAGAAAAATCGTTGCAACCGTAAAATTTTCAACGTTCAATCACCCCACGCTTGCCGAATTTGCGAAAACCAAGCTAAAGTAGGAAGCGTGGTGAGTCAACGTGCAAGATACTTATGTTCTCACCGTAGGAACTGCGGACAGAGCCTGCTAAGATAACTGGTGAATACATCGGTGTTCGCAGGAATCTCCTACTTCAAACAGACCGCAGGGTCGTTAAATGGGGGTAGTTCAAATCAAATACACGTATTTATATTTTCGATAGAAGGCTCCTTCCTCAAAAATATAAAGATGTGAAGCACCAAATTTAGGTAGGAGTTGAATATCGGCAGGCATTAGCCTATCTTTTTTGTATAATACAGGAACCATACACAAAGACGAGGTGCAATCCATATTAATCAATAAGGTTTACAAATTTCGCATTTATCCGAATCAAAAAAGCAAAGTCTGAATTGCGAGAACCATTGTTTATAACCGTTTTGCATTTAATCGTTTCCTCGCTATGCGGAATCATACTTATAAAGAAATGGGGAAAAGATTAACGTATCATTCTTGCTCTGCCGAGTTTACTCAATAAAAAACAAAATGGAACGGGAAGCAAATTGTAGTTGTATCAGTAATATTTATTTCTAGTCAGTTATGTTCGAATTGGTTTGATCAAAATAAAAACGTTAAAAATCCAAATCTTTATGAGTAGGATTTGCCTTCTTTTAGCACACATATTACGATCAAGATGTTAATATAGGACAGAATCTTAGCAACAAAACGCTCCACCTCTTATCCTTAGGAACTACAGGAATAGCTTAATTAATTAGAAACCGTTAAGTTTCTGTACTTAGGAATCCCTCAATTCAAATAGCCCATCAGAACATTAAGTGCTGGGCAGTTCAAACAATTAGAATTTTGAGAGGGCGTATTAGATTTCTAGCAGGTTGATTAGTAGATTCTGCTACTTGTTTATATACCTGATCTAGTTTTTTTGCTGTATGCTTAAATGTAAAGTTTTCTTCTACAATTTTTCTTCCGTTTTCAGCAATCCATTGTGTAAATTCTCGTTGAGATAACAAAGCATGGACAAGTCTGGCAAACTCCATTGGATTATTATATTGTTCTACTAGGCAGCCGTTATATTCATCTGTTATAACTTCAGCATTTCCCCCACGGTTTGTTGTAATAATTGGGATTCCAGCAGCCATTGCTTCATAATGAACACGTGCCAATGGTTCGTTCCATTGTGAGCTACATATAAATATATCCCCCATTAGAAATATATTATGAATTTGATCTGCAGGAATAAATTTAGTGAAAATTACGTGTTCTTTAATTGGTTTAGCTATTTTATATAATCCTCTAATATATTTATTTACTCGGTTATCACTAAACCATTTACCACCAACAATTACAAGCACCGTATCTTTATGTGTTTGAATAATTTTCTTCATAGCGTGAATGAGTAAGTCTGGACCTTTATTTTTGCATAATCGGCCAACAAATAGAATCACTTTTTTATCTTGGATAGCATATTTTGTACGAAATTCATTTCTTATCTTTTGTCCTGTTGGTGTCCAGATGGAAGGAGAGTGTTTTAAATTAACACCAGAATAGACAATGGAAATCTTATTTTCAGCTTGTGGAAATCTCTCAATCACAGTTTGTTTAATATAGTTACTAACAGTCACAATGGCGGTAACCATTTCAATAATAAGATTGCCTTCACAAATAGATAGTTTATGTTCAGCAAACATATCGTTATGAAGACCTAATACAAATTTACTGTGTGGAGAAGCTTGTTTATATAGAGGTATATTTTTAGGACGATTAAAGACATGTATAATATCAAAGGTATTGGTTTGGAGTGTTCTTATAACATGCTGCTCATATTCTTTTTGAGGAAAATACACGTAATTGACATTATCTTGTGTTTTTTGATTTGGAAGACTTGGATCTGAAATAGAGAAAATAGTAAGTTCATACTCTTGACTTATATAGGGGGACACCCCATCAATCATCATTTGAATTGCTCCACCTTTAATCGCTGGAGATGGTAATTTTTCTGTACATATATATGCAATTTTCATAAACTAATCCCCTTTGTATAGTTGTTTTATATAATGATATTCTGCTTCCAGTCCGTCGGATAGAGAAACTATTGGAGAATATTGCAGTAATGTACTAGCCTTAGATATATCTGCCCATGTTTGCTTCGGTTCCCCAGGAACTGATTTTAGAAAGTTTTTGGTGGCTGATTTACCTAATATTTTTTCTAACATAGAAATGATGTCTAAAATGGATGCTTGTTCTTTTCCACCGATATTGATAACTTCACCTATTATATTTTTTTTTGTCTCTAAAGCGGCCATCGTTCCTCGTATACAGTCATCAATATAGGTAAAATCACGTGTTTGTGTTCCATCACCAAATATTGTGAGAGGTTTATCTTCTAGCAGTTGTTTAATTAATCTATGAAATGCCATATCAGGACGCTGCCTTGGCCCATAAACTGTGAAATATCTTAAAATAACAATTGGTATGTGAAAATTTTTGTGATAAACATGACATAAGTGCTCACCACTTAATTTGGTAACACCGTATGGAGATAGAGGGGTAGGTAATAAATCTTCAGAAACTGCGCCAGATTTTTCACCATAAACAGAAGATGTTGATATATGAATAAATTTATCTAATTTTATGTGTTTACAGGCTTCAAGTAACTGCTGTGTAACCATTATATTGTTTGTAACATAAGGCTGAAAATCTTTTCCCCAGCTCGTTCTCACACCAGGTATAGCAGCTAGATGGTAAACAACATCTATATCTTGTAATAGTTTTGATAAATCTGTATTTAGAATGTCTTCTCGTATGAATTGAAAACGTGAATTCAATTCGAGAGATTGTATATTACCTGTCTTTAAAGTGGCTGGAGTAGGACCGATGAAATGATCAATTCCAACTACATGATATGCACTATTTTTAAGTAACGCTTGACACAAATGTGAGCCAATGAAGCCAGCGGCTCCTGTTACAAGTATTTTCATGACCGACCCACTCCAATATATTGTAATCCGTATTTTTCTATTTCATCTTTTTCAATGCAATTGCGTCCATCCACGATTGTGCATCCCTTCATAACTTGTTTGACTTGTTTCCAATTAAGTGTTTTAAATTCATTCCATTCCGTGGCGATAATAATGCAATCAGAATTTGTAATTGAAGATTCTAGGTTATCATGCTGTGTAACTTGTCTTTTTAAATGTGGAGGAAGAAAAGCTTTGGGGTCATAAGCATGTAGATCATAGCCATGAGGGATTAACTTTTCAAGAAGTATTACGGCAAGGGAGCTACGAATATCATCAGTATTTGGCTTAAAAGCAATTCCTAAAACCGTTATTTTTTTTGAAGAGGGTTCTTTTATAGCTTTTTTAATTTTTTCAACATAGAGATCTATCTGTGTGGAGTTAATGGATTGTACAGCTTGTAAAATAGGAACTGCTACGTGCTTATCATTTGCTGTATAGATGAGTGAATGTAAATCTTTTGGGAAGCATGATCCTCCATACCCCATTCCCGCCTGAAGAAAATGAGGGTTAATTCGAAAGTCATAGCCAATTCCTTTTGCCACTTCAACAATATCAATGTTATATGCATCACAAATTCGAGAAATTTCATTTATAAAAGATATTTTGGTAGCCAAAAATACATTAGATGTATATTTAATCATCTCTGCTTCATTTAAACCTGTACAAAGGAAAGGAGCGCTAATCCCTTTATATATATCCTGCATAATTTTTAACGACTTTGTGTCACCTTTTTGGATACCTATAATAGTTCTATCTGGAATGAGCATATCGTGAACAGCAGAGCCTTCGCGAAGAAATTCAGGATTGGAAACAATATTGAATAAGGCCGATGAAACCCCACATTTAATGAGTGTTTCATATAATTGTTGATTTGTACCTGGTGGAACTGTGCTTTTCGTAATAATAGTTTTATACGATGTTATAGCTGGAACTAGTAGATCAATGACGGAGTAGATATATTTTAAATCCGTCTTTCCACTTGATGTAGAAGGGGTTCCTACAGCGATAAAAATAATGGGTGATTGTCGAATAGCATTATCGATATCACAACTGAATTGTAATCGGTTTCTATTTTTGTGAATAAGCTCCTTTAAATCCGGTTCATAAATGGGGCATTCCCCCTTTTGGAGAGAATGAATTTTTGCTTGATCTTTATCTACACATATAACATCATGACCTAAATCTGCTAATACTGCTGCTGATGTGATTCCCACATAACCAGAGCCTATAATACATATATCCATATGATAATCACCTCTCTGAACTTAGTACTATTGTACTAGTTGTTACAGTATATTGATGGACAAGATGGATTGGTGACAAATGAAAGGGCCTATTCATATAAGCAATGAAAGCAATCAGAAGGTAAAAGCCTCTTTTGGAATCGTCATGCGCGGGTAAGGGGGTTACTGAATATTAATATTGTAAACACTCGAGGGAGCGAGAGATTAGTGATTAAAAAAGCAATCATTCCAGCCGCTGGTTACGGCACAAGGAGCCTTCCAATTACAAAGGTAATTCCAAAAGAAATGTTTCCAATAGGTAATAAACCTGCGATTCATTATATTGTGGAAGAAGCTGTAAAGTCAGGTATTGAGCAAATATTAATTGTACTTTCTAGCAGAAAGGATTTAATAGTTGATTACTTTGATTATTCATTAGAATTGGAGGCTTTTTTAGAAAAAGAAAAAAAAGCCCATCTGTTAAAAGGGCTTGCTATTCCTAATGTTCAAATCCATTATATAAGGCAGCCTTATGCGAGAGGACTTGGTGAGGCGATAAAATTAGGTGAAACATTTATTGGTAATGAACCTTTTGCTGTACTCTTGCCAGATGATATTGTAGTTTCGGATAAAGAAACTGCTTTAAATCAGTTAATTAGTATTTATAAAGAGACGAAAAATAGTGTAATAGGCATTCATACGGTACCAGATGAGTGCATAGAGAAGTATGGTATTATTGAAGGGAATATTGTAAAGGGGAATTACATGAATATTACAAATATTATAGAAAAGCCAAAAGTAAATCCTCCATCTAATCTTGCAGTTATTGGTAGATATGTTTTCACACCTGATATCTTTCCTTTATTAAAAAATATTCAACCTGGTGTTGGGGGGGAATACCAATTAACAGATGCGATTCATTCTTTAATTATGACTAAAAAAGTATATGGAAAAATGATTGATGGGAAACGATTTGATATTGGGCAAGAAGATGAATATATGCAGCTTCTTAATCTCATATATGGACAAAACAAAACAGGTAAGAATTAATTTGTAGAAAAGGATTCAGCCAATATACACTTGAGGTCAACAAACGATTCCTGAAGATTTGATGAAACATATGTAAAAGTTAAGGGTAATTAAATATATTTATATCGTACCTTTGAGTCAGAAGAGAATACAATCGGCTTTTATTTAAACAAGACAAGAAATCATATGGCTGCAGAGTATTTTTTCAAAAAAGCTTTGCGGTCTTTTCATATTTCTAAGCCTTGTATTATCACAGTAGACCCGAATTCAACCTAACCAATTGCAAAAAAAAAGATACCCATAGGCATCTCAATCAGACAAGCAAAATAACTAAATAACATTACGGAGCAGGATCATTGTTTCATTAAGAAACGGGATCTTGCCGGCACTACCATCAACCTAATATACATTCACACCCATAATCAGCAGAAAATATCATTTATTATATATATCTTTTTACAACAAAAGTGGATTTCGAGCGCTCAGTCATTCGAGAGCCCCATTCGTTAATCCGTTAGAATTAGAGCTCGCGACTTTCTTCATATGAGTCTCAATTCAGGTTATTCTCGCTATTATTCTTTAGCTGTTGAGTTCTTTCCCGAAGAAATTCATGATACTGAGTCTTTATCTTCATAAAACAGCATCTTCACACAACGAACACCGTCAACGATACACCCCATCCCGATTAAGCTACCTCTCTTCTCTACAAAATGAAGCTTTTATGTATTTTTTCACTTTCTATTGAAACAAACATATATTATATTCGAAGACATTCCTTTCTTACGAAACTCATAAGGCCCTTTTTTAGGGCTTTTTTTATTGTATGACTTCTTAACCAGGTATATACCTTAATTTATACTTAAGTATCCCCAAAGAGTTTTGCAATTAATTGACGTTTACATGTCCATTTAAACTAAATATAACAAATTTGGTTTTATGACGTGGGAATTTTATTTGAAAAATGATAATAAGTATATGCATTCAACACTGTATGTTTTGTTTGTTTTATATATTAATTGTTTTATATGTTTTACATGTTTATATGTTTTAAGAGCATGAAATGTCTTGATATATAAGGGATTATGACTCTTAATTATAACAAATTTGGTTCTAAAGATAACAAACTTGGTTTTAACTATAACAAAAATGGTTTTAAAGATAACAAGTTTGGTTGCTTTACTCTAACAAAGATGGTTTTAAAGGTAACAAACTTGGTTTTAATCATAATAAATTTGGTTTTAAAGGTAACAAATTTGGTTGCTTAACTCTAGCAAAAATAGTTCTAAAGGTAACAAGTTTGGTTGCTTAACTCTAGCAAAAATAGTTCTAAAGGTAACAAGTTTGGTTGCTTAACTCTAGCAAAAATAGTTCTAAAGGTAACAAG
>NZ_JBFUIN010000061.1:0-15133 GCF_056401855.1 Bacillus sp. P4_D3 | reverse complement strand
GTATGATTAATCTGAATGGTTTGTAATTAGGGGAAGGAGAATGAAGCTTTGAAAACATTAGAACTACAAGAGCGTTTAACTGAAATTTTTCAGCATTTACATGAAAACCCTGAAGTAAGCTGGAAGGAATATGAAACGACAGCTTATATTACTAACTTTCTAAAAGAAGAAGGAATTTCATATAAAATATTTGATGATTGCCCTGGCGTGATTGCTGAAATCGGAAGAGGGAATCCAGTTATCGCGATTCGTGCTGATATGGATGCACTATGGCAAGAAGTAGACGGAGAATTTAAAGCGAATCACTCATGCGGCCACGATGCTCATATGACGATTGTGATGGGCCTTATTTTACAATTGAAAAATATGAGATGGGATAGCGGTACTGTTAGATTTATTTTTCAGCCGGCAGAGGAAAAAGGAAATGGTTCCTTAAAGATGGTAGAGAAGGGCGCCGTGGATGATGCTGATTTCTTATTTGGTGTTCATTTAAGACCGATTGAAGAACTGCCTTTGAAACAAGCTGCACCATCTATTCGTCACGGAGCAGCAGGATTTTTAGAAGGTATGATTCATGGAGATGATGCACACGGGGCACGCCCGCATCAAGGTATAAATGCAATTGATGTCATTTCGATGATCAATATTGGATTGAAAAATATATGGTTACCGCCACAGACGTCTTATTCTGTTAAGATGACGAGATGCCAAGCTGGTGGTGATAATCTAAATATTATTCCAGGTAACGGACATTTTAGTTTAGATGTAAGAGCAGAAAATAACATATTACTAGATGAATTGAAGCGAAAAATAGAGCAAGTAATTCAGTCAGCTGAATCAATGGGATCTAAACTTTCTTATGAGTGGATTGATCTCGCACCAGGAGCTGAAGTGTCAGAAGAAGCTGAGCGTTTCATGCGAAAAGGTATTCTTGAAGTATACGGGGAAGAGGGATGTACTGGACCACTGTATACGACAGGAAGCGATGATTTCCATTACTACACAGTGAAGAGACCGCATTTAAAAGCTGTCATGCTTGGACTAGGGGCGAACTTACAACCTGGATTACACCATCCGTATATGAAGTTTGATCATAGCTGTATAATGGATGGAGTAGAAATATTGAAACAGACTGTATTGAAAGTGCTGGAAGACAGGGGCTAGAAAGCTCCTGTTTTTTGTAGGAATTTGTCGTTAAGTCGATATATTCGATTTTGCGGCGATATAATTTCACGTACCAATTAATTTGATGAAAAATTCTCCTCTAGTACATGGTGTATAATAATAAGTACCATTTGTTAATAGGAGAAAAAAATGAACGAACAATATTACGATGCTGTATTAAATATAAAAACCGTTGGTGAGCAAAAAGGGTTTAATAAATCTATGCACTATCACCGTTATGAACCGACACCGTATAGCGGGTTGGATGAGTTATTGAATCAATATGAAATAAAAAGTAGCGATCGAATTGTAGACTTTGGGTGTGGAAAAGGGAGATTGAATTTTTACATGCATCATAAGTGCGATGCATCAGCGGTTGGAATTGAAATGAATGAAGCGTTTTATAAAGAAGCAATGGAAAACCGTGAGCGTTATGCAAGGAAGGTAAGAAACAGTAAAGATAAAATTCAATTTGAATGTTGTTTAGCACAGGAATATGAGATTGATCCACGTGATAACCGGTTTTATTTCTTCAATCCATTTTCTGTCCAAGTGTTTATGAATGTAGTAAATAACATTTTGCTTTCGGTAGAGGAAATAGAGAGGAAAGTGGATATTATTTTATACTACCCTTCTGAAGATTATATTTTCTTCTTGGAGAATCAGACTGCTTTTGAATTGAAGAGAGAAGTTAGATTACCGGGTGCTTATGATAAGAATGGGAATGAGAGATTTTTAGTTTATACATTAGGATTATAAAAAAAGCAGGTGCCTTGGCACCTGCTTTTTTAAAACTCACGTCTATATAATTAGTTACGGATTAAGTAATCAAATGCGCCTAAAGCTGCATTTGCACCTGAACCCATAGAGATGATGATTTGTTTGTACGGATTATTTGTACAGTCACCTGCACCAAACACTCCTGGTACGTTTGTAGCGCCGTGCTTGTCTGTTACGATTTCACCGCGAACGCGTTCAACTGTTTCGCCTAACCAGTCTGTGTTTGGCACAAGACCGATTTGAACGAATACACCTTGTAATTCAACGTGATGAACTTCTTCAGTTTCACGATCGATGTAAGAAATACCGTTTACTTTGTCAGTACCAGTGATTTCTTTCGTTTGAACGTTTTTCAGAACAGTTACGTTAGGTAAGCTGTTAAGACGTTCTTGTAATACAGCATCAGCTTTTAATTCTGGCATGAATTCAAGAACAGTTACGTGCTTAACAATACCTGCTAAGTCGATAGCTGCTTCAATACCAGAGTTACCACCGCCGATAACCGCTACATCTTTTCCGATGAATAATGGACCGTCACAGTGTGGGCAGTATGCTACACCTTTGTTTTTGAACTCAGCTTCACCCGGTACGCCAACATTACGCCAGCGAGCACCTGTTGAAACGATTACGCTCTTACTTTTCAGAATAGCGCCGTTTTCAAGTTCCACTTCAATAAGTTCTTTTTTCTCTAAACGTTTCGCACGTTGTAGATTCATTACATCGATGTCGTATTCTTTTACGTGCTCTTCAAGGCTTGCTACTAGCTTAGGACCTTCAGTGCGTTTTACGCTGATGAAGTTCTCAATACCCATAGTATCCATTACTTGACCACCGAAGCGCTCAGCAACGATACCAGTGCGGATGCCTTTACGTGCTGCATAAATTGCTGCACTTGCACCAGCTGGGCCGCCACCAACAACAAGAACATCGTATGGATCTTTATCAGAAAGCTCTGATGCATCTGGACCGTTACCCATTTTAGCTAAAATTTCTTCAAGTGTCATACGACCACTTCCGAAAGATTCGCCGTTTAGGTAAACAGTTGGTACTGCCATGATGTCTTTGCTTTCTACTTCCTCTTTAAATGCAGCGCCATCAATCATAGTATGTGTAATACCAGAGTTTAGAACGCTCATTACGTTAAGAGCTTGTACAACATCAGGACAGTTATGACAACTTAGGCTGATATAAGATTCAAAATGATATTCGCCTTGAATGTTTTTGATTTGATCGATTAATTTTTGTTCAACTTTTGGAGCACGTCCACTAACTTGTAGTAAAGCTAACACTAATGAAGTAAATTCGTGTCCTAATGGAATACCAGCGAATACGACACCAGTGTCTTCGCCAGGGCGATTTACGCTAAAGCTTGGTGTTCTCTCTAGTTCAACTTTTTCTACTGTAATCTTAGATGACATAGTAGCTAATTCATCTACTAGAGATAACATATCTTTAGATACGTTATCGTCTCCTGCGCTTACTTTAAGTAAAATATCGTTCTCCATTAACTGAAGGTATTGGGATAGTTGTGTTTTTATATCTGCATCTAGTATCATTTTGATCGAACTCCTTAGATTTTGCCTACAAGGTCAAGGCTTGGTTTAAGTGTTGCAGAACCCTCTTGCCATTTAGCTGGACAAACTTCACCTGGGTTGTTACGTACGTATTGAGCTGCTTTAATTTTGTTAACAAGAATGCTTGCGTCACGACCGATACCGTCAGCATTGATTTCCATAGATTGGATAACGCCGTCTGGATCGATGATGAATGTACCACGAGCAGCAAGACCTTCTTCTTCAATTAAAACGTTGAAGTTGCTAGTGATTGTGCGAGTTGGGTCACCAATCATAATGTATTCGATTTTGCCGATAGTTTCTGAGCTATCATGCCAAGCTTTGTGAGTGAAGTGAGTGTCTGTAGATACAGAGTATACTTCAACACCTAAGTCTTTTAGAGTTGCATATTGGTTTTGTAAGTCTTCAAGTTCAGTTGGGCAAACGAATGTGAAGTCAGCTGGGTAGAAACAAACTACACTCCATTTTCCTTTTAAACTTTCGTCAGTAACTTGAATAAATTCTCCATTATGGTAAGCATTAGCTTTAAACGGTTTTACTTCTGTGCCGATTAATAACATATTAAAATTCCTCCTAAAGGTTGGTTTTGAGCATCGGAAATTAGTTTGCTCATAAAATATATTTTTTAATTAACTATAATAATTCTAATTCGATATTAATTATCATATAGAAGTGGTTATTTTGTCAAGAGAATAAACCAACTTTATACCAATTTAATTAATATTTATTCTCAATTAAGGTTGTTAGGGAATTAAAAGGTAATTTTTAAGTCATAAATTTTCAATGAGTGTTTGAAAGAGTAGTGTGTATGTTAGAGACATGGTGTAAGTATAAATTMTTAGGAAGGAAATATTTCTTAGAAGTTGTGGATTTGAAAAGGAACTGCTTACTTCTATTTTACAAAGAATTGTGCAATAAATAAAACAAAATGTATCGGAATCTTTGTGAACAATTATTGTCATCTTAAATATATATAATAAGAAGTATATTGCAATGAGAAATAGAAACATTGACGCTCATTTCTAACAAGATATAATAAAAGCGAGATATGTATTGCAATAGAGAAGATATAGTATAGATTGAAAAAATTTCAGTCTATTATTTTTTACGGCTTTTAGAAAACGTTTACATTTAGTGTGGAGGGGAAACCATGTCTAAGTTCACGAATTATTTTTTAATGGAAGCTAAAGATGTGATTGCATATGTGCAAGAGAAATTACCTAAGTTCGAACATGCAAAGGGGCTAAAGTGTAAAGAAATAGGTGATGGTAATTTAAATTATGTGTTCCGCGTTTGGGATGAACAGAAGAACATTTCTGTCATTGTAAAGCAAGCTGGGGATACAGCGCGTATTTCAGATGAGTTTAAGTTGTCGACGAATCGAATCCGTATAGAATCAGATGTTTTGCGATTAGAAGGAGAGTTAGCACCTGGACTCGTGCCAAATGTATATTTGTTCGATAGTGTGATGAATTGTTGCGTGATGGAAGATTTATCAGATCACACAATATTGCGCACAGCACTCATAAATCATCAAATGTTTCCGAAGCTTGCTGATGATTTAACTACTTTTATGGTAAACACTCTTCTATTAACATCAGATGTTGTAATGAATCATAAAGAGAAGAAGGAACTCGTGAAGAATTATATAAATCCTGAGTTATGTGAGATTACAGAGGACCTCGTATATTCAGAGCCATTCACAAATCATAATAAACGAAACGAATTGTTTCAATTAAATGAAGGATGGATTAGAGAGCATATTTATAGTGATAAAGAGCTTCGTATGGAAGTAGCAAAACTTAAGTTTTCTTTTATGACGAATGCACAAGCGCTACTTCACGGTGATTTACATACTGGTTCTGTTTTTGTAAAAAGTGATTCTACAAAGGTTATTGATCCTGAGTTTGCCTTTTATGGACCTATGGGATATGACGTTGGAAATATAATGGCAAATTTAATGTTTGCATGGGTGAATGCAGATGCAGTGATGCAATCTGGTATTGAGAAAGATACATATATGAACTGGATAGAATCTACCATGATAGATGTAATTGATTTATTTAAGAAGAAGTTTTTAGATGCTTGGGATATTCATGTGACAGAGATTATGGCGAAGGAAGAAGGCTTTAACCGAGTTTATTTACAATCTGTATTAGAGGATACAGCTGCAGTGACGGGTCTTGAGTTAATTCGTCGTATTGTTGGTCTAGCGAAGGTAAAGGATATTATTTGTATTGAGAATGACGCGGCGCGTGCTAGAGCGGAGCGAATTTGTCTTCAAGTAGCGAAGAAGTTTATTTTACAAGCGAATCAATATAAAACAGGTAGCAGTTTTGTAGAAACGTTAAAAAAACAGTCAATGCATAGTGCGAAATAAGGGGAGAAGATGATGGCAGAGCAATTAATACCAATTCAGTGGAAAGATGATGCTTTAGTGTTATTGGATCAAACGGTATTACCGAACGAAGTAGTCTATGAATCTTTTAAAACGGCTGAGGGTGTGTGGGATGCGATTCAAGTAATGAAAGTACGAGGAGCGCCGGCAATAGGTGTTTCAGCAGCCTACGGTGTGTATTTAGGGGTAAAGGAAGTTGCGAAAAGTTCGGCGGAAGAATTCATAGCGGAAGTAAAAAAGGTATGTGCATACTTAGCGACATCAAGACCGACGGCAGTAAATTTATTTTGGGCGCTTGAAAGAATGGAAAGTGTAGCGAAAGAGAATGCTCACTTATCAATTGCGCAGTTGAAAGATAGATTATTAAAAGAAGCAAAAGAGATTCATAGAGAAGATGAAGAAATTAACCGTCAAATTGGAGAACATGCATTAACATTATTTCATGATGGCATGGGGGTATTAACGCATTGTAATGCAGGTGCGTTAGCAACGACTAAGTATGGTACTGCGACAGCTCCAATGTACTTAGCGAAAGAAAAAGGATGGGACTTAAAAATCTATTCGGATGAAACACGCCCTAGATTACAAGGTTCAACGTTAACAGCATTAGAACTGCAGCGAGCGGGAATTGATGTAACGGTCATTACAGATAATATGGCAGCAATGGTCATGTCACAAGGGAAAATTGATGCAGTAATCGTTGGATGTGATCGTGTAGCAGCAAACGGGGATGTAGCAAATAAAATTGGAACATTAGGTGTTTCGATTTTGGCTAAATATTATAACATTCCGTTTTATGTAGCAGCACCAACGCCGACAATTGATTTGAAAACACTGACAGGAAAAGAAATTCCAATTGAAGAAAGGGATGCTTCTGAAGTGATCAATCGCTTCGGACAATACTCTGCTCCGCAAGAAAGTAAAGTATACAATCCGGCATTTGATGTCACGCCATCTGACAATGTAACAGCGATTATTACGGAAAAAGGAATTGTGAAAGCACCGTTTACGGAGAATTTAAAAAAGCTATTTTAGTAAGTAGATATATATAGTCAGTCATCATAAGCTTCATACTTAGGGGGATGTATATGTTATTACAAAAAGAAAGAGAAGAAATTGTAGCGTATGGAAAGAAAATGATCTCTAGTGGTTTAACAAAGGGGACGGGGGGAAATATTAGTATTTTCAATCGTGAACAAGGTCTTGTTGCAATTAGCCCAAGTGGTCTAGATTATTATGAAACGACGCCTGAAGATGTAGTTATATTGAATTTAGATGGTGAAGTGATAGAGGGAGAGAGAAAACCATCAAGTGAATTAGATATGCATCTTATCTATTATAGAAATCGTGAAGATATAAATGCGCTTGTACATACACATTCTCCTTATGCGAAGACAATCGCATCATTAGGATGGGAACTTCCTGCTGTGTCATATTTGATTGCTTTTGCAGGTCCGAATGTTCGCTGTGCACCGTATGAAACATTTGGTACGAAGCAATTAGCAGAGGCTGCTTTTGAAGGAATGATTGATCGTCGTGCAGTTTTACTTGCGAATCATGGTTTAATGGCCGGTGCGAATAATATAAAAATGGCGTTTACTATTGCAGAAGAAATAGAGTTTTGTGCTCAAATTTATTATCAAACGAAAAGTATCGGAGAACCGAAATTACTGCCAGAAGACGAGATGGAGAATTTGGCGAAGAAGTTTGAAGGGTATGGGCAGCAGTAGAATGAAATGAAAACCCCCTCAAGAAAAAATCTTGAGGGGGTTTTTCTATGCCTTCTTCAATAACAAATACATAAAGTAAGGTGCACCAATTAAAGCAACGACAATCCCTGCTGGAATACCGTTAGGTTCAACGATATTTCGTCCGATTGTGTCTGCAAATAGTAATAGCCATCCACCAATTAAAACAGCGATTGGCATGAAGATTTGATGCCTTGGACCTACTAAAGATTTGGCGATGTGAGGAGCCATAAGTCCGATAAAGCTAATGCCTCCTGTTACAGAAACAGCAGCGGCAGCAAGTGCAACGGCTGCGATTAATAAGTATCTTCGCTCTTTTTCAATTTCAATTCCAACACCGATTGCTACTGGCTCGTTTAATGCTAGTATATTTAATCGATTTGCTTTATAGAAGACAAATGGGATTAATACGATTAGCCAAGGAAGCATTGCTAAAACAAATGTCCAGTCATCTCCCCAAATGTTTCCGGCAATCCATTTGGCGATAAAGTCCACTTTCATACGATCAGCGGATGAAATAAGGACAATCATTATTCCAGATAGTGCAAATGAAAAACCGATGCCGGTTAATGTTAATCGTATTGGCTGAAGGCCGGTGGATTTACTATATGAAAATACGTAAATTAGAACAGCTGTTAGAAACGCACCGATAAATCCAACAACTGGTAGAAGGTAAAGAAATGAACCTACGTCTATCGGGAAGTATAGAAAGAAAACAGAAACTGCAACACCAGCACCAGCGTTAATGCCGAGAATACCAGGTTCAGCTAAATCGTTTCGGGTAATACCTTGTAATACAGCACCTGATAAAGCTAGAGCCATACCAGCTAATAATGTAATGACGATTCTAGGTAGCCTTAAAGAATATAAAACGAATTCTTCTTTAAATGTACCTTGTCCCATAAGTGTTGGGATTAATCTGTCATAGGAGAGAGCGGCAGAACCGAGTCCCATTCCAATTACAATTGTTGTGATGGTAAGTATAAGTAATGCAAGTATGATAAGGCGTTGTTTCTTTAGAATAGATTGCATCATGAGAAAGTTCTTCCTCCTTTACGTACAATGAATAGGAAGAATGGTAATCCTACAATTGCGACGATTGCAGCAACTGGTGTTTCATACGGAGCGTTAATTGTACGTCCGATTGTATCTGCGAGCAGCATAAAGGAAGCACCAGCAATCGCTGACATTGGTATAACAAAACGGTAGTCTGGTCCAACGATTGGACGAACCATATGGGGTACCATAAGTCCGATAAATGCCATGTTTCCGACAAGTGCTACAGAAGCACCAGCAAGCAAGATAATAATGATAAATAAAATCGTTTTAATAACGATAATTTTTTGACCGAGTCCAACGGCAACTTCTTCACTGAAACTAAGAACTGTTAATTTCTTTGCAAGTAAGATAGCGATAAATATACTTATTGAAATAACCGGAATAATAATTTTTAATTGGCTCCAACTCGTTCCAATTACGCCCCCAGCCGTCCACATTGATACATCTTGTGAAATTTTAAAGTAAATGCCAACACCTTCTGAGATTGCAAGTAGAAATGCTGAAACAGCAGCACCAGCTAATACAATTCGAAGAGGGGAAAGTCCGCCCTTTTTCACCATGCCAATTCCAAATACCATAATAGCGCCAATTGCAGCACCGATAAAGCAAGCTAGTGTTAAGTAAAGGTAGCTTATAGAAGGATTGAAAGCAAGTGTTAGTGCAAGTGCGGCATTTGCGCCACCAGTTAAGCCTAGTAATCCCGGATCGGCAAGTGGGTTTCGAGTTAATCCTTGCATAATTGCACCAGAAACAGCGAGTCCAGCTCCTACAAAAATAGCAGCAACTTCACGTGGTAAACGTATTTCACGCAGGATGGATAGCTTATCTCCTTTAGCAGAGGAAGTGAGTGCTAACCATACGTCTTTTATAGAAGTATCTGCAGCACCTAATACCATTGCAAACATAAAAATAAGAAAGAATGCAATGATACTCAAAATTAATTTGTATGTAAAAGCGTTGGAACGTAGGTTGTCTTGCTCTTTTTTCATCAGCTTCACATCTTTTCTTTTCATAGAATAAAGGAAGAGGAATTCTTAAATTAAGAATTCCTCATGTTTGTATTATTGACCAAGAAAGCTCTTCTTGAAGAAGTCTAGTTGGAAATCTAATGTAAGTGGATCATTGAAATAGAATTCCATCATGTTTGCTTCATATACACGATTATTTTTTACTGCTGGAATGTTTTTATATGATTCTGTCTCTTGGAATGAGTTATCAGTATCTTTGTTTTTACTTACGATTAAGTAATCACCAGCGAACTCAGGTAATACCTCAGTAGATAATGCGTAGTATCCTTCTTTTAAAGCTTTTTCTTTTACTTTTTCAGGCATTTTTAATTTCATTTCTTGGTAAAGAATT
Source organism: Bacillus sp. P4_D3 (assembly GCF_056401855.1). Classification (NCBI taxonomy): domain Bacteria; kingdom Bacillati; phylum Bacillota; class Bacilli; order Caryophanales; family Bacillaceae; genus Bacillus; species Bacillus sp. P4_D3. The sequence continues at coordinate 5,051 of NZ_JBFUIN010000061.1, read as the reverse complement.
TCTGTTCCACGGCCCCAGTTTTCGCCGTATACGTAAAGCTGTTTGTTGAAGTTTTCAACAACAGAAACTGTTGCATCTTCACCGATCTTCGCTTTAATGTCTTTTCCAGCTGTTTGTGCGCGTTTCTTGAAATCATCAACCCAAGTTTTTGCTTCTTTTTCTTTATTTAATAATTTACCGATTTCTAAGTGTTGTGTTAAGTAATCAACTTTTCCGTAAGTGTATGTTACAGTAGGAGCGATTTTCTTTAACTTATCAACATTTTTAACATTTGATAAACCAATGATTAAATCTGGATTTAATTCTGCAATCTTTTCAACATTCTCATCTGATACTTCAGCGACATTTTTCAGTTTGCTATCGAAACGTGGGTTTTGTTTAGACCATGAATCTACCCCAACAAGGTTTACACCTAATGACATTACGTTACCAGCGAATGATGATAGGACAACAACACGTTGTGGATTTGCTGGAACTTCTACTTTACCATTTTCTGATTGGTATGTAATTGTTTCTGATTTTTTACCTTTTGCGTCGTTCTTCTTGTCTGTTGAACCGTTGCTACAAGCACTCATAACAAGGACGAACAGAACTGTTAGTGAAATAAATAATTTTTTCATCGTCTTTCTCCTTTAAATAGATGATATGTGTATACAATAATTTGTTTAACTGCAATCTTTTTGAAAGAGTAGTGGTAATACAGAATACAAAATATTTATTAAAAATCTTGAATATGAGATTTCACAATATAGTATTGACCATATTAATGAAAGAAGATGTAATCCCAAATTTGCTAATTATTAACAAACTGATAATGATTATCACTATTGATTCTTTAAATAATATAATTTTATATAGGTGTATTGTCAATAGTAATTTTGATTGTAAATTTTGCGGAAACAGGTTATATTTTATTGAGAATGATAATCAATGACTAATAGCTGAGGAGTGGGCACGAATGAATCGAGAAGAATTGTTTGATGTAACTGTGATAGGCGGAGGACCTGCAGGGCTTTATTCAGCTTTTTATAGTGGACTCAGAGAGATGAAAACGAAAATAATAGAATTTCAACCACAGTTAGGTGGAAAAATACATGTTTATCCAGAAAAAATGATTTGGGATATTGGCGGAGTGTTACCGGTTACGGGTGAGAAATTAATTGAGCAACTTGTACAACAAGGATTAACATTTCAACCTGAAGTTGTATTGAATACAAAAATAGAATCAATTATTCGTAATGAAGAGGGTATTTTTACGTTGAAAACAAGCTCTGGGGAAGAACATTTTTCAAAAACAGTGATCGTCGCAACTGGGAGTGGTATATTGAATCCACAAAAGTTATCAATTGAAGGTGCTGAGAGATTCGAAGTCTCAAATTTAAATTATACAGTTAAATCGTTAAAACGTTTCAAAGATAAAACGGTAATTATTTCAGGCGGAGGGAACTCTGCAATTGATTGGGCAAATGAATTAGAACCGATTGCGAAAAAAGTTTATTTAACATATAGAAAAGAAGAATTATCTGGTCATGAAGCACAAGTAAAACAACTTATGAACAGTTCGGCAGAATGTTTCTTTAATACATCGATTACAAAATTAATTGCCGGTGATAACCATGAAGCGATTGAACATGTAGAATTAACAAATCATGAAACTGGAGAGGTTTCTCATTTATCTGTTGAAGAAGTTATTATTAATCATGGATATGAACGTGACATTACATTATTGGAAAATAGTGAGCTAGATGTCGCTATTGTTGATAATTATTATATTGCAGGGAATGCAAATAGTGAGTCCTCGGTAGACGGGTTATATGCCGCTGGAGATATTTTAAAGCATGACGGAAAATTACATTTAATCGCAGGAGCGTTCCAAGATGCTGGAAATGCTGTGAATAAAGCGAAACAATTTATTCAACCAGATGCAAGTGAGTACGGAATGGTTTCTTCGCATAATGAAGTATTTAAGAAGAGAAATCGAGAATTGATAAAGCAGATGATGAATTAATAAATAAACAAGTATACCCCCATTTACTTCTCTATTCGTATGGACGAGAGAGGTAAATGGGGGTTTTCCTGTTTATTATATCTTCAATCATTATCATGACACCGGTTTCATTAGTTCATGTGGCATGAACGTTTTATTTGTAATCTCTCTAGAAAACAATGAATCTAGGATTGGTTTATGCTGTCCCTTTTTCCTGTTCATTAGGAAATGGTATATTTAGTATAGACGCAATGTATTGTTTTCCGTGTTTTCGAGCTAATGATTCTAATATTTGGCGAACGCGTTTTGTAAGATGACCTTGTTTTTTTATAGCCTCACAATATACGTCATAGAAAACGTATTTAGCCCAAAGGAAATCATCTTGTTGGAATAAGAAATGATTTTTGTACCATTCGCCAATTGTATGATAGCAATTGTTTTCATGTACTGCTGCACTTTGTGAAAGAATACGATCGGATAAAGAATTAGATAGATGAGAAATTGTGTTTTCTGTTTCAACTTGTAATGTTTTTTCTAACATTGTAATGATGTGACGAGTAGCCATATGTTAACTCTCCTTTGTGTAAATGGGTAATACCATTCTATATTTAAAAAAATACTTACTATACTATTATACAATATATGGAATGCATCTACCTGCTTTTTAATTTGTATTTACAAAATCTTTTTTATTTGTTTACAAAAATAAAGTAAGATACAGTATATATATGAAAAAATAATAAAGGAATGAACACATTGTATATAACGATAGAAGAGGCTGCGGAGTATTTGAATTTACCAAAATCTTATGTTGAAGATTTGATTCAGCAAAAGAAAGTTCGTGCGTTGTTCGATGGAGAGCAATATTTATTAAATAAAGAACAATTTAATACACATTTAGAGCAAATGGAGAAATATAAACAGTTAGTGGAAGAAATATTAAACGAACCAATTCCGGAAGATATGGATGTTAAGGACGAAGATTAAATTTATGAAAAGATCCCGTAATAAGATATGCAGGAATGTATCTTATTACGGGATCTTTTTGTATTAAGATATAAAAAATTACCGGAAACCCTAGGATTCATTTAAGCGGAGGAAGGTTTCGTAGGTATTAGTACTACATGTTAAAAGCATATTTTTTCATAGCGGGGACAAACATAGAGAACGTAACCTGTACAGATACATATACTATCAGTGCAAAAGCTTATAAATTAATGGAAGGGGTTTTCTCGTGAGTTTATTTAATTGGGATTTTTTGGAAGGTTTAATTGGATCTTATGTAAGAGTAAACAGAGGTGGACCAGAATCTCAAAAAGGAGCAATAGTATCAGTATATGCGGACTACTTCGTATTACAGAATGAAAAAGGAGAGTACCATTACTACCAGCTTCGCCATCTGAAAAGCATTACAAAAAATACGAAAGAGGGTGGGATAGGTGATTCTGTATGGCCGGAAGAAGACAGTGCAGAAGACTTTGAAACGCTACTTCAAGGCTTCAAATACCGCTGGGTAAAAATTAATCGTGGTGGTCCAGAGAAAATTGAAGGTATTTTACAAGATGTTTCTAGCGATCATGTAACGTTAATTATAAAAGAAGAAGTTGTATTAATTGCACTATCTCATATTAAAAGTGTTAATTATAATGCACCAGTAAGTGGAGAGAGCGATGAGAGTAGTGATGAGAGTAGCGATGAGAAAAGTAATGAAAACAGCAATAATTCAAGTCGAGCTCGCGCACAAAGACAATCAAGTAGAGGAAGATAATACAGAAAGGAGGATACGAATTTGAAGGGTGTAGTATGCTGTGATCACATCAAAGGTTTAGTCGGTGAGAATGTAAAAGTAAATCTTCGCGGACCGGAAAGTCGAGTAGGTGTACTGTCAGTGTTAGGAAAAGATTACCTTACACTACAATTACCTCCTGGAGAAGTGGTGTATTATCAACTGAAACATGTGAAGAGTCTAGTCAAGAAAGTGAAAGAAGCACAAGGAGACTATGGTTCATGTTTCTACGCTGATGAAGATACTTTTTTAGATGTATTAAATGACTTGAAGTATAAGTGGATAAAGATTAATCGTGGTGGACCAGAGTGTGTGGAAGGTTTATTAAGTGATATACATGATAATTGTATTACACTAGTAAACTGTGATGAAGTCATTTATGTAATTAATTCTCATATTAAGAGTGTGAGTCAAGTAGTTAAAAGTAAAAAGAATGAAAAAGAATAATGTTTAATAAATAAGAGGGGCATTATGATTGAAAGTGAAGAACGATTTCATATTTCGCTGCAATAATTTCGCGGTATATGAAAAAGAATTCTTACTACTAAAAGACAGAACATTGCCCCTGATTATTTTTTAGAAATGGAAGACAGAAAAGTGCAATTCCATAGAAAGGAGGATATAGATGAATGAGTTAAACAAAAATATTGGAGAAAATATATACGTTAAATTAATCGGTGAAAAAAGATTTAAAGGTGTATTAATTGATGTAGGGAATGATATTGTTGTTCTTTACAATGGACAAGACTATGTATATATATCTTTATATCATATTCAATATTATAGATTTTTAAGAGAGTATGATGAAGAAATATTAAAACCAGATGTGGATTCTGTAATTAAGAGGGAATCACCTTCAATTTCTTTGAGAAAAGTATTAAGTACATCTAAAGGGATTTTTACAGAAATTTATGTGGCAGGAAATGCTCCAATACACGGTTATGTTACAAGTGTAATGAACGATTATATTGTTTTTTATAGCCCAGTTTATAGAACGGTATATATATCTTTAAAGCATTTGAAATGGTTAATTCCTTATAAAGAGAACCAAGTACCTTATTCCCTCAATAAAAATGAACTCCCCGTAAATCCCTTAAATATTACTTTAGCTAGAACGTTTGAAGAACAGCTTATTAAAATGGCTGGGAGAATTATGGTGTTTGATTTAGGTGAGGAATCTAATAAAATTGGAAAAATGGCGAAAATTGATGAAGGACATATTGAAATATTAAAAGCACGTGACGCAAAAATGTACGTGAATATTCAACATGTGAAATC
>NZ_JBFUIN010000060.1:0-15274 GCF_056401855.1 Bacillus sp. P4_D3 | reverse complement strand
GTACTATTATTCTCATTTGGTAGTCTGATTGCGTCTATTTTACCGATTGTAAATGGCGCGCTTAGTGTCATTAGTACGATGGGGATTTTATATTTTATAGGTAGTGATAAAGAGCTATCTATTTTCGTGTTAAATGTTGCGCCGATGATTGGGCTCGCATTATCAATTGATTTCGCACTGTTATTTGTAAATCGTTTCCGAGAGGAAGTTGCGAAGAGAACAGTGAAAGAAGCGATAGCGATTACGTATCAAACGGCAGGACGCGCTATCGTATTTTCAGGGTTATGTGTATTCGTCGGTTTATCAGGCTTATTTTTCTTTAAGATAGATTATATTCAGTCTGTTGCTATTAGCGGGATGATTGTCGTTATTATGAGTATTTTGTTTTCGCTCACACTTCTTCCAGCACTATTATCTTTAATTGGTAAAAGGATATTAAAAAAGAATCAGGCGGCGCCTACGCCATCAAAGGTCTGGCGTAAATTTGCACAGTTTGTAATGAAACATCCAATCGTCATGATTATTGTTGTTCTAACATTTATTGTTATTTGTTTATTACCGCTACGTACAGCTAACTTGCAGTTTCCTGGTGTTGAAGCGTTACCTGAAAAGAGTGATACGAGAATTGCATTTGAGAAGTATGAAGAAGCCTTTAATAAGACTGTCAAAACACACGCCGATGTTACTTTAGTAGTAGAGACGAAGGATGATATAACAGAAAAAGAAAGCTTACAAAAGGTAGAAGATGTCGTTCAAAAGTTAAAAGATGACAAGCAAGTATATAAGGTGACAAGTGTATATGACGGGCTAAATGGAATGAAAGCAGATCAAGTTGCGGGAATGTTACAATCACCAGAAGCGGCGAAAATAGCTCCTGTATTTGAAGCGTATACGAAAGGAAATAAAACAACAATGGAAGTCTTTTTGGATACGAAGCCAAGTACAGAAACTGCAAAACAATGGGTTCGTGATTTCAAAAAGAATTATAAAGAAAACGATGTTACTTATTATTTAGGCGGGATGACAACGTTCCAACAAGAGTTGGAAGATGAAATTAAAGATAAAGTTGCAATTGGTATGTCTGTTATATTTGGGTCAACCTTTGTTATTTTATTATTCGCATTCCGCTCGATACTCATTCCAATAAAGGCGATTATTATGAATGTACTTAGTTTAAGTGCAACAATTGGAATTGTTATTTGGTTATTTGAAGGTGGTCATTTCGGATTAGATGAGAGTTCAGTTTTATTTGTATTACCAATCTTTATTTTCGGCCTCGTATTTGGGCTTAGCATGGATTATGAAGTATTTCTTATTTCACGAATCCATGAGTTATATGAGGAAACTGGAGATAACGATCAAGCAACGCTAGAAGGGCTTGTCTCGACAAGCCGCATCATTACATCCGCTGCTTTAATTATGATTGTTGTTACCGGTGCGTTCGCCTTTACTGATATTTTGCCAGTAAAGCAGATGGGTATTGGAGTCGCATTAGCGATATTTCTTGATGCAACAATTATTCGACTTATGCTTGTACCAAGTTTAATGAAATTGTTTGGAGATTGGAACTGGTGGTTACCATTTCGAAAGAAAAGAGAAAAATCATCGTAAAAAATGCTCATCTATAAGATGAGTATTTTTTTATGAATAGCGAGGCCTATATTTTGCAAATAGTATGTGATAAGAACAATACATACAAGTAGGTGAAGGCAATGTTTCGTTATTTTAAGTTTAAGCTAAATGATACAGTACAGTTTGCAGAAAAAGATGGGCATTTGTATCGCATTGTCGGTTATCGGTTAGAAAAAGGGTTTTATCCAAAAGATGAATGGACTCATATCATATATGAGTTACTTAGAGACTTTGACGGGTATACGATGGATGCGGAAGAAGAGGAACTTGTAAAAGTCATTCAAGTAGAGGATGAGTATTATAAAATACAAGAAGTATCGGGATATCGTTATCCAGTAAAAATGAAGCAAAAGCAGCAAGTTATGAAAGGAGAGAAAATAGACGACTTATTAGATACGTACAACGACTATAAACGATTGGCGGATTTCTTTAAAGATTTATTGTATGAACAAAAAGCTGAAGAAGTGTTGCAGGAGATGAAAAGGCTTAGAGCGTGAGGGGACAGTCGATTATAAGACTGTCCTCTATTTTTGACGGTGCATCAAAGTATGTTTTCCGTTACAATGAGAGAATCAATAGAAATAAGGTGATTATAGTATGGAAACAAAGAAAAAGGGCGAATGGTGTGAAATTACGGTTCCAGCAACGTGGAATGGTATAAGTATTGAGTCGTTGTTAAAAGTAGAATGGGAAGTACCAAAAAAGTTATTACATCAGCTTCGTATGGAAAAAGGTGTTACGGTTAACGGAGAACAGAGGAGATGGAATGAACTTTTAAAAGAAGGAGATAAGTTACAAGTTCATATGTTTATGGAGGAGGAGTACGGCGTAGAGCCGGAATATGGTGAATTAAATGTAGTGTTTGAAGACGATCACGTACTCATTGTAAATAAGCCTGAGCAAATGGATACACATCCTTCTGAAAAAAATGGGACGGGAACACTTGCCAATCTTGTTGCTTTTCATTTTCAAATGCAAGGTTTAGAGACGAAGGTTCGTCATATCCATAGGTTAGATAAAGATACGACAGGTGGTGTTGTATTCGCAAAACATAKAATTGCGGGTGCAATTATGGATCGTTTATTAATGGAACGGAAAATTAAAAGAACGTATACGGCACTTGTTGAAGGAAGAGTAAAAAAGAAGCAGGGGACAATTGACGCGGCCATCGGAAGAGATCGACATCATGCTACAAGGCGCCGTGTTTCTCCAAAGGGAGACCAAGCTATAACGTATTATAAAGTAGAGAAATATTTTAAAAAACAAAATGCGACGCTCGTAACGTTACAGTTAGAAACCGGTAGAACGCATCAAATTCGCGTTCATATGAGCTATAATGGAAATCCATTAGTTGGGGATGTATTATATGGTGGGCAAACAAAATATATGTCCGGGCAAGCGTTACATGCGATGAAGATTAATTTTTTGCATCCGATTACGAAAGAAGAGATCGTGGTTGACGTACCTTTCCCTACAAATTTAAACGACACAATGAAAAAATTTGAAAGAGAAAATGGGTAAAGTGTAAGCTTAAAGTTGAAAAAGGTAGATTTTTGCAGGGATTTCTCTAAAAGAGGCGAAGCCGTTAAGAGAAAAGAGAGGTGAGAATTACTTGATCAAATATAAATATATGCTAGGGATATTTTTCGCTTGTCTTTTACTTACTCTATGTATTTATCCATATTTACCAACTCGTATGGCAGTGCATTGGAACGAGAATGGTGGAGCGAACGAGTTTATGAGTAAACAAGTTGTCGTATTATGTATTCCTGTCCTTATTATTATTTTACATGGATTAGTATATGTTATTTCACATAATATATATAAGTTTAATGAAGGAGAGCATTTCATTATAAGTGGATTTATAAAGAGTATTACTTTATTTATGATGTTTGTCCATCTACTAATTCTCTTTATTAATTTGGGAAGTATTATATCCTTTCAGACAGGACTAACGATTGGAATTAGTATGTTTCTTTTTATGTTTAGTAAAGTGTTTAAAAAGGTGAAGGATAGAGAGAAAGAACCGATCAAATTACAAAAGATCCGTTTAGTTAGTAGGCGAATCTTTCAAGTGATGGCATGCAGCGTATTATTTTCATTGCTTTTGGGCCTGAAGTGGGGATTTTATTTGTTAATTAGTGTAATAAGCTGCGGGTCTATTTTGTTTATGTTCTACATTTTATACGCATACATATTAGAAAGCTATGAAACATAAAAAAGAGTCTTCTCATCATGAGAAGACTCTTTTAATCTATTTACTTCGTAATAAATTGTTGTGTCCAGTAGTTGCCGCTTTCTACATAACCAACACCGATATGAGTGAAGCCGCTATTTAAAATGTTTGCACGGTGTCCAGTACTGTTCATCCAAGCTTGTACAACTTCTTCTGGTGTACGTTGGCCTTGTGCGATGTTTTCACCTGCAGATGTATAAGAAATACCAAATTTCTTCATCATGTCGAACGGAGACCCGTATGTAGGGCTGTTATGATCAAAGTAGTTATTCTTTTGCATATCTTCAGATTTAGCGCGTGCAACTTTGCTTAATTCAGTATCAATTTGTAATGCTGGTAAGCCTTGTTTTGTACGCTCAGCGTTTGTTAATTCAACAACGCGTTGTTCGAATTCGCTTAAAGATTTTGCTTCTTCAGCAGGCTTTTGCTCAGCAGGTTTTTGTGTTTCATTTTGAGTATTGTTGTTTTCAACTGGTTTTTGAGCTTCTGGTTTAGCAACTTCTTCAGCAGGCTTTTGTTCCGCTGGTTTTTGAGTTTCCTCAGCAGGCTTTTGAGCTTCTGGCTTAGCTGTTGGTTGTTCAGTTACAACATTTTCAGTAGGCTGTTGACCAGGAATGAAGCAATCTTGTTGGAATTGACCTTGATTCCATTGTGCTAATGACTCAACTCCCATAGATTGTAAGAATGCTTGTAATTCTTGTTGGCTCATTTGTTTCATCATTACTTTTGAATGCTGAATATTTTGAACCTTTATGTTAGATGGTTGTACTGTTGCAGCTTGTGCATCTAAAGATGATACTCCTAAAGTAAGAGCTGTTGCAGCAGCTACAGATAATAAAACACGTTTTTTCATGATGTGTGTCCCCCTATATAAAGTTTTAATTTGTTTTCACACGATTTGTTTTTGACAGCCTGTCTGACTGACAAATCCATCGTAGCATACAATTTACAAGAAAAAAGATGGAAAAAAATTCATAGACTTTGAAATTACCTAATTTATCCTAAGAGAAGAAAAGGGAAGAAATAAGAGAAACATAGAGTATAAAAGGAATTTTTAGCATTTTTATACTTGGTTTTAAGAGAGGGTTTTTGGATAGATTTACCTAAATGGAAAATAAAGAATCCTATTGTATCAATGGTTTGAACATTTTTTTGAGGAATATACTGGATTGATTTTTACAAAACTGTAATGTTTCTGTTGTTCTTTTTTATAATAAAGTAACATATTTTTAATGTTGTAGCAGACAAAAAAGCGGCTATCTCTTTACATAGACGAAGGAGATAGCCGTTTTCCTATTATTACGTATGTTACGAGTTATTACGAGTTGGTTTCAATTGCTTCTAATAATAAATCTACAATGTGAATTCCTCTCATTTTATGAGAAAGATCTTCTCGTTCAATACCTAATTTCATTTGTAATAGACAACCTGGATTTGCAGTAACAATTGTCGCCGCGTCTGTTTCATGCACACGGTCCATTTTATAATCTAGAAATTCCATTGATAACTCTGAATGAACAATATTGTAAATACCAGCAGAACCACAGCAACGGTCCGCATCTTTCATTTCACGGTATGTTGCACCTTGGATTGCTTCTAGTAACATACGAGGTTCAGAAGATGTTCGCATAACATTGCGTAAATGACAAGAGTCTTGATACGTAATGATTTGCGGCGTGAGTCGTAAGTCATTACGTTTATGGAAATCTAGTTCTACTAGTATAGCAGTAATATCTTTAATTTTAGAAACAAATTGCTTTGCGCGCTCAGCCCATTCTGGATCATCCTTTAAAAGGTAATCATAGTCTACGAGGTAAGCTCCGCAACCACCTGCATTCGTAATAATATAATCGATGTTTAAATCTTCGAATGCTTTTATATTTCGTTTTGCTAATTCTTTTGCTCCACTCTTTTCACCAGCATGCCCATGTAATGCCCCGCAGCAACTTTGTGTTTTCGGAATAACGATATCACAACCAGCTAACTGAAGAAGTTTCATCGTTGCGTTATTTGTTTCTAAAAACATCGTATCCATTAAACAACCTGTGAAGAATGCAACTTGTTTTTTCTTTGCCACCTCAGCAGGTAAAAATTCAGGACGATCTTTCATTGCTTTCATTTTAGGGACTTTTGGCAAAACGAGATCTATCGTTGCAAGTGTTTCAGGGAATAACTTCATAATACCAGTTTTATGTGTTAGCGTTTGTAAACCAGAACGCTGGTAAAATCCGATTAGCCCTGTTAATGTTCTCATTCGGTTTTGATGCGGGAATAGTCCTTCAAAAACGACTTTACGAACAGCTCTCACGGGCACTGAGAATTTTTTATTTTGATTAATAATATCACGAGCTTCTTCTAATAAATGTCCATAATTCACACCAGACGGACAAACAGGTTCACAAGCACGACAGCCAAGGCAGACGTTTAATGTATTTTCAACATCTTCATCTGGCTCAATTAAACCATCAGCGACGGCTTTCATTAAGGCGATACGCCCGCGCGGCGAATGTGATTCTTTATATCCAGATTGAATGTAAGTAGGACAAGTCGGTAAACAAAAACCGCATCGCATACAATTTAATAGTTCATCTTCACTTAATCGTTCTTTAAATTCCTTTTGAATGTTTTCTTTATTTAATTTGGTCATCGCTCAACCACCACTCTTTTACGAGAGTCTTTCGCGAACATCTTTCCAGGATTCATAATGTTGTTTGGATCGAAGGCTTGTTTAATCCCTTGCATAGCAGCGATACCTTCTTTACCTAATTTCATTTCTAAATACGGAGCTTTCATCGCGCCAACACCATGTTCACCAGTAATCGTACCACCAAGCTCAATCGCTTTTGCAAATATTTCAGCAAAAGCTTGTTCAGCACGGTGCATTTCTTCTTCATTACGGGCATCTGTCATACAAGTTGGGTGCAAATTACCATCACCAGCATGACCAAAAGTACAAATAGGAATATTATATTTCTTTGCAATTGCATTAATTGCTTCAACCATTGGAGCGATTTGTGAACGTGGTACAGTTGCATCCTCTAATATTGTTGTCGGTTTTAGTCTTGCAAGTGCTGATAGTGCACTACGGCGTGCTGTACGAAGCGCATCTGCTTCGGCTTCATCTTTTGCAACGCGAACATCGACCGCATTCATAGCACGGCAAACGTTAGCCATTTTTTCGATATCTCGATTGACAACCTCGGGCGGGCCGTCTTGTTCAATTAATAAAATTGCTTTAACGTCAGTTGGTAAACCGATTTGTGCAAACTCTTCTACAACTTCAATTGTTGGTTGGTCTAAAAACTCAAGTGTCGCTGGAATAATTTTATTTGCAATAATAGCAGAAACAGCTCGAGCAGCTTCGTTAATATCTTCATATAGCGCAAGCATCGTTTTCTTCGTTTCAGGTATAGGGACAAGTTTTAATATAGCTTCCGTAACAACACCAAGTGTTCCTTCAGAACCAATAAATAAACGAGTTAAATCATAACCAGCTACATCTTTTGCTAATTTACCGCCAGTGCGAATGATATCGCCGTTCGGTAAGACAATTTCAAGCCCCATTACATAATCACGTGTTACGCCATATTTTAAACCACGTAATCCGCCGGAGTTTTCATTAATGTTACCGCCGATTGTAGAAATTTTCATAGAGCTTGGATCTGGTGGATAAAATAAACCTTTTTCTTCTACTGCTTTAATAATATCAAGTGTAATAACACCAGCTTGTACAGTAATTGTTAAATTCTCTTCGTCAATTTCTAAAATATTGTTCATATGGCGGAAAATAAGGACGATACCACCTTCAAGTGGACACGTACCAGCGCAAAGATTTGTTCCAGACCCGCGAACATATACCGGGATTTTATGAGTGTTACACACTTTTAACACGTCTGCTACTTCATTTGTATTACGAGGAGCAATGACTGCATCAGGCATCGCTTGGAAGTTTGGAGTGGCATCATAACTATAAGTTAAACGCCCCATATTGGATGTATCTACATTATCTTCGCCAACAATAGATACGAATGAATCAATAATTTGCTTTTCTAACATTGGAAATCCCCCTCAAACTGTTAACGTATTTAGTAATAATAAAAAACGTTGTAACAGTGCTTTCATTATAATGATAAAAAAGTAGGGGGATTCTTTCTATATACAATCATCTAAAGATTAATCTATTTTATCGTTATTTTTTGTATGATTATCTAATAAGAGGAGTGCGAAGTATAAAACATTTAAATCTTTGAATTGTTTCGGGTCAAGTCCTGTATGTTCTTCAATCTTTTTTAGCCTGTAATGCAGTGTGTTAATGTGTATATGTAATTGCTCAGCTGTTTGCTTATAAGATTGGTTATAATCGATAAATAAACGTAGAGTGTGCATAAGCTCAGGAGATGATACTAAGTTTTCAATAGTACGCTCTAGAAACTGTTCCCGGGTTTCAGTAGAAATATCTTGTAAGCACATTTCTAAACGTAAATCTTCATTAAATACAATTTTTTTCGTTTCAAGTGATACTGAAAGGGCGCGTAGTGCTTGTTCGTACGATAAGTTCATATTGCTTGGCGTAACTGTTTGTCCAATCCCGATATATAAAGTAATAGAAAATAAAGTTTCACAGTCTTGTTTTAAACGTTTTAAAAATTGAAAGGTTTGCTCTTTGGAGTGCATTGTTGTAAACAAAATAAACCGATCATTTCCCCAGCGAACAAATAAATTTTCTTTTGCTAAAATGTTGCGCAGATGTTGCCAAATTTTACGCTGGAGCATCGTATTATCTTGGGCGATTGATAATAAAATAAGTTGTTTCTTCTTATATAAATCAATGCCAAGCGTTTTTGCACGATCGAGAAAACTTGGAGACCAGTCTGTATTTTGAAGCCAATCAAAGACAAATGCTTCATAAGAACGGTGCTCAAGTTCTAGTTGTTCTAAAAAGTAGTTTTCATGAATTAATAATTCGGTCATCTTACGTAATATTTCTCCGTATTGTGAAATATTTTCAGGTTCTCCTGTAATTCCAATCACGCCGATTACTTCGTCATGGAATAGTAAAGGAAGATTCATCCCAGCTTTTACACCTTGCAGTCGTCGTTCATCATCTTTTGTAATAATGACAGTATTCTTTTGTTTCGCACAGAGGAGTGCCCCTTCATGAAATTGACCGATTCTTTCCGCATCTGTACTTGCGATAATAATGCCTTGTATATTAATAATAATAATGTTTTCAGTAATTAATCTGCGTACTTCACGTACAATTTTATTCGCTAAATCAGGAAAAAGCATAATTTGCACACCTCAAATTCTATTTGTTGTACATTATATATGTAAGTTTATTAATAAAGGAAGATTTCACATTTTCCACACATTTATTTGTTACTTTACAATTATAACGAAATCATCCGAAGATGGAGGGAATCTTTTGAGAAAGTATGTTTTTCTTCTCTGTTTTTTATTTCTATTAGTAGGGTGTCAAGGAAGTTCGTATACACCGATTGCTAAAGATAAAAGTGTTATTATAACAACGAATATAAAGGAAGGTAGTATTAGTTTTATTGATAAAAAAACAAAGAAGCTATTAACAACATGGGAATTAAATGAGCCGATTGCGGGGGTTACGCTACTTCCAAATGGCGAGGAAATACTCGTTTATGGTAAGCAATTAGAATATATGTATGTATATTCACTAGCAGAAGGAAGACAAGTGGACAAATATAAGACTGGAAAAGGAATTGCTAATGTTATCGCATCAGATAATGGAAAACAATTATTTGCTGCCGATCAAAATGAACAAAAGGTAAGGTTCTTTACGATAAAAGGAAAAGAGACAGGGAGTGTTTCAACAGGAAAAGGGCCGATAACGATGGTAGAGCATCATAACCAGTTATCTGTACTCAACTTTTATGATACGAAACTAACGACCATTGATACAAAGAAAAAAGAAGTGATACAGTCCTTTATGATTCCGCCAGCATCAACAGGAGCGACGGTTAGCGCTGATGGGAAAGAAATATGGATTGGTGGACATGGTGATGGAAGTCAAGTGAATGAGAAAGTATTAGTGTATTCTTTACAGAGTGGAGAGATGATACGTTCTTTACATGCTCCGTTTATGCCTGTGAATATAACAAAGGATGATAAGTATGTATATGCGCTAAGTCACGGTTCAAATACGCTTAGAAAGTTTGATGCAAGTACGTATCAAGAGGTAGGATTTGCAGAAGTAGGATCTAATCCATTTGCATTTTTGAAAAGCGGTGCAGAAGGATATGTAGCTAGTTATGATAGCGATGAAGTATGCGTAATGGATATGAAGAATATGAAAATAAAACAAACAATTAAAGTCGGTAAAGGACCGTTTCAACTCATAGAGAGAGAAGGGGAAGGGCAATGAGTAAATATAAAGTGCTAGTCGTAGATGACGAAAGTGATATGAGGCAACTTGTCGGAATGTACTTAGATAACTTCGGATACGAGTGGGGAGAAGCTGAAAATGGAAAAGAGGCACTTCGAAAATTAGAGACGGATCATTACGATTTCGTTGTACTAGACATTATGATGCCTGAGATGGATGGGCTTTCAGTTTGTAAAGAGATTCGAAAAACGTCGGATGTACCTATTATATTTTTAACAGCAAAAGGTGAAGAGTGGAATAGGGTGAACGGCTTACGTATGGGAGCAGATGATTATATTGTAAAGCCATTTAGTCCTGGGGAACTAATTGCTCGTATGGAAGCTGTTTTAAGACGATATACAAAGCAAGAACAGCAAGAAGAGATTCAATTTGGACCGATTCTTATTAATGAAAAAAGTAGGAGGGTCGAGACGAATGGTGAGACGATTCCTCTTACGGTAAAAGAGTTCGATTTACTATATTTTCTTTGCCAACATAATGGACAAGTATTTAGCCGGGAACAATTGCTTGAAAAGGTGTGGGGATATGATTATGCAGGAAGTACAAGAACGGTAGATACGCATGTGAAAACGATGCGTCTAAAGCTAGGAGAAAGTGGAAACTACATTCAAACCGTTTGGGGTGTAGGTTATAAATTTGAGGTGTAACGTATGTTTACGATGGTACAAAAGCTTTGGCTTACAGTAGTATGTGCAGTATGTGTAACAGTTTCCTTTCTTTATTTTGTATCTTTATACTCATATGAAAAGTTATACGTTGATAATTTAAAAGATTCATTAGTAATGGAAGGGAAACGTCTTGCCACGCAATATGATAAACGTGAAGGAGTATCCACTTTTGAAGAGAAAGTAAGGGCATATGATCAAATATCTAGTTCAGATGTCCTTTTCGTATACAATCCGCGTGATTTAAGCGCATGTTTGCCTTTTGATGTTCACCATCATTCTCTTATAAGTGAAGGGGATAGACAGGCGCTATTAGATGGGAAAACTGTGACAAAGATAGGGTATGAAGAACATTTTGATCGTAATATTATGGGTGTTGTCATCCCTGTTTTAGATAATAAAAAATTAGTTGGTATTGTATACTCTTATATTCCTTTAAAAAGTATAAAAGACTTAATATTTGATATGGGTCTTATTTTAGCGCCGTTAGCACTTGCAATGATTTTAATTACAATATGGATTGGTAGAAAAATTATTATCGCTATTACGAGACCGCTTTCGCAAATGGAACGAGTTGCAAATCATTTGGCTACTGGAGATTTCTCAGAGCGGATTACAATTTCTTCAGAAGATGAAATTGGACGATTGGGAAAAGCTTTTAATAAAATGGCAAATTCTTTAGAAACAGAAGATGTAAAGCGTAAGGAATTTTTAGCTAATGTTTCGCATGAACTTAGAACACCGCTTAGTTATATTAAAGGATATAGTGAAGCTATTTTAGACGGTGTAGCGAAGGGGCCGCAGCAGGAAAAAGTAACGCAACTTATTCATAAAGAGGCAGGTCGCATGCAGCGCCTCGTTCATGATTTATTAGATCTAGCGCAGCTAGAAGGTGAACACTTTCCCCTAAAGAAACAACCTATCGTTTTTTCACAGCTTATTGAAGATGTACTAGATACGTACGAGTTACAGTTTATAGAAAAAAAACTTCGTATTTCAACGAATTTAAATCCTGAAATTATCGTAATGATTGATGAGGATCGTATGCAACAAGTACTTCATAATGTGTTAGATAATGCGATACGTTATACAAATCAAAACGGGGATATCATAATAACATTAAAGCAAATCGATGATTATTGTGAATTGCACATAAAAGATACAGGAATAGGTATTGATAGAGAGCATTTAGAAAATCTCGGGGAACGCTTTTACCGAGTAGATAAAGCGAGAAGTCGTCAACACGGTGGAACAGGTTTAGGCCTTGCAATTGTAAGGCAAATTGTTCATATACATGATGGTGAGTGGAGAATAGAAAGTGAAAAAGGTAAGGGAACGACAGTTATTATTAAATTAAAAGCACAAGATGAGGAGAGCATATTCTAACTTTTGGAATATGCTCTTCATATTGAAGGTAAATAGTTACGCGTAAATGTATTAATTAATATCAAACAAATATCAAAAAATTGACTATTTTATGAACAAAACATTTGTACTTCTTACTAATTCGTTCTAAAATAGTTATGGATGCTAAGTTCTTATAAAACGTTACAATTGTTGTTTGGAAGATACTGAGGTGATTTAACTGGAGTACAAATCTATTAAACCGAAAAAAATTTACGAAGAAGTATCTGAAGCTATTTTAACAATGATTAAAAATGGTACGTTAAAACCTGGTGACAAACTACTTCCTGTTCATCAATTAGCTGAGCAGTTTCAAGTTGGCAGATCTGCTGTTCGTGAAGCGCTAAGTGCGCTAAGAGCAATGGGCTTAATTGAAATGAAACAAGGAGAAGGTACATATGTAAGGAATTTCGATCCTTCTTCATTAACGAAATCACTAAATAACAAGTTATTAATGAAGAAAGAGGATATTTTGAATTTATTAGAAGTACGGAAGGTGCTCGAAGTGGGGGCAGTTCGAGCGGCAGCGGCAAAACGTACGGAAGCTAATTTACAAAATATGAAGCATTGGTTAGATGAAATGGCAAAGAGCATTGGAGATGAAAAGGCTGGCGAAAAAGCAGACTTTCAGTTCCATATGGGAATTGCAGAGTCTTCGCATAATAACATCTTACTTGAGCTCATGAATCATGTTTCAGAGATGATTGCTGAAACGATTGGTGAATCAAGACGCATTATTTTATATGGTGAACAAACAACATCAGAACGACTTTTAGAAGAGCATCAATCTATATATAATGCGGTGTTAAAGCAAGATGTGGAATTAGCGCAGCAAGCAATGCTAAATCATTTAACAAATGTAGAACATATTGTCACAGGTAAAAGCGATATAAATTCGTAATTTAATCTTTTAATTTTCTAATTTTCTGATAAAATAGAGAGAGATTAAGTAAACGTTTTCTTTAGAAGAGGGAGAGGATAGGCCATGGTTGAGCCCACTTCTTCTAATCTTAGTCATCTGATGACCATATGATTGTTGGCGAAGTTGTAATGAGGGGGAATTATAGTTATGAAAGTCACTTTATTTGTTACTTGTATAGTCGATATGTTTGAAACAAACGTCGGCAAAGCAACAGTTGAAGTATTGGAGCGTTTAGGTTGTGAAATTGAATTTCCAGAAGCACAAGTTTGTTGTGGTCAGCCTGCTTATAATAGCGGCCATGTAGAAGCAGCAAAAGAAGCGATGAAACATATGATTGAAACTTTCGAAGATGCAGAATATATCGTTACGCCATCTGGCTCTTGTGCGACAATGTTTCATGAGTATCCGCATGTTTTTAAAGATGATCCGAAGTGGGCTAAACGTGCACAAAAGGTTGCTGATAAAACATATGAATTCACACAATTTATTGTAGATGTTTTAAAAGTTACAGATGTTGGTGCAAGTTTACCAGGAATAGCTACTATTCATAAATCTTGTCATATGACACGCCTGCTGGGAGTAAAAGAGGCACCAGGAATTTTATTATCAAACGTAAAAGGATTAACTGTGAGAGAACTGCCAAACGTGCAAAATTGTTGTGGGTTTGGGGGAACGTTTTCAGTTAAGATGACTCCAATTTCTGAGCAAATGGTAGATGAAAAAGTAGATAGTGTAATGGAAACAGGTGCTGATTATTTAATCGGTGCAGATTGTGGGTGTTTGTTAAACATTGGCGGACGTATTGAGCGTTTAGGAAAAGAAGTAAAAGTAATGCATATTGCTGAGGTCTTGAATAGTCGCTCATGAAGGGGGAACATAAGCTATGTCTATGAAAATCAGTGAGAAAAAATTTAATGATCGCGTTGGCGATGGAATTCAAGATTCGTTTATGCGCGGAGCAGTATCTTCTGCACAAACGCGTTTATATACAAATCGATTGAAAGCAGCTGAAGAGTTAGGAAACTGGGAAGAGTGGCGTGAACTAGGTGAACAAATTCGTCAACATACGTTAGAAAATCTTGATTATTACTTAATGCAGTTAAGTGAAAATGTATCAAAAAGAGGCGGTCACGTTTACTTTGCGAAAACGAAAGAGGATGCGGCAAAGTACATTCAAGACGTTGCAAAAAAGAAACAAGCGAAGAAAGTTGTAAAATCAAAATCAATGGTAACTGAAGAAATTAGTATGAATCATGCCCTTGAAGAGATTGGTTGTGAAGTGTTAGAGAGTGACTTAGGAGAGTATATCTTACAAGTAGATAACGATCCACCATCACATATTATTGCGCCTGCACTTCATAAAAACAGAACGCAAATTCGTGATGTATTTAAAGAAAAACTTGGATATGAAAATTCTGATGATCCATACGAAATGACAAAGTTTGTTCGTAAACAACTTCGTGAGAAATTTATGGATGCAGAAATTGGTGTGRCAGGTTGTAACTTCGCTGTTGCAAATACGGGCTCTCTTTGTTTAGTAACGAACGAAGGTAATGCCGATCTTGTTATGTCGATTCCGAAAACACAAATTGCAGTAATGGGTATGGAACGTATGGTTCCGACAATGGAAGAATTAGATGTTTTAGTTGGTTTACTATGTCGTAGTGCAGTAGGTCAAAAGCTAACAAGTTATGTAACAGTAGCAGGACCAATTCAAGAGGAAGAGGTAGATGGACCAGAAGAGTTTCATTTAGTCGTTGTTGATAATGGCCGCTCTCAAATCCTTGGATCGGAATTCCGTTCAGTATTGCAATGTATTCGTTGTGCTGCTTGTGTCAATGTATGTCCTGTGTATCGTCACGTTGGTGGACATTCATATGGTTCTATTTATTCAGGACCAATTGGTGCAGTGTTAACACCACTTTTAGGTGGATATGATGATTATAAAGAACTTCCTTATGCATCTAGTTTATGCGGAGCGTGTACGGAAGCTTGTC
>NZ_JBFUIN010000059.1:0-15340 GCF_056401855.1 Bacillus sp. P4_D3 | reverse complement strand
AGATGAGATTTCCCATAGCGTAAGCTAGTAAGATCCCTGAAAGATGATCAGGTTGATAGGTTCGAGGTGGAAGCATGGTGACATGTGGAGCTGACGAATACTAATAGATCGAGGACTTAACCATATAATATGAAGCAAATGTTATCTAGTTTTGAAGGAATAYACCTTCAATAGTTTGGTGATGATGGCAGAGAGGTCACACCCGTTCCCATACCGAACACGGAAGTTAAGCTCTCTAGCGCCGATGGTAGTTGGGACCTTGTCCCTGTGAGAGTAGGACGTCGCCAAGCAAGATAAAAACACAAGTCTTTTGACTTGTGTTTTTTTATTTCCCATGAAATAGGTTGGATTCCTGTAGTAAAAATGCTGAAATATAGTAAGGGATTTTTTGAGCAGAAATATTGAGAAACTGATAAATAAATGGATAATCTTCAGATCCATAGCTTCCAAGTAAGTCATACCACCAATCTGTTTCATACCTCGAAATCATACTTAAATTATAGAGCAATAAATAATGAACAAGGAGCTCAGGCAACACTGGCTTAGAGTTTCTAGGGTCGTTCGTAAGTGGTAAATAATAAGTATCAGCAAGATACTCGTAGTATAAAGGTGTGCTATACATAGGATTCCATGATTGAATAGGTGCTGAAAAAAACACATTTAATTCATTATTTTTCTCAGGTACGTGTTGTATTGATAAATGCTTACAAGCTGTTTCGATGTAACGAGAAAATCTCTCTTTAGTCATATGTAGTCGATCTAGTATGTTGACTGAAAAGGAGAGCTCATTTTTATTTGTTGAATCGATTTTATATAATGTTGTTCCTTTTTGACTATAGCGAAATAAATGTTGTAACTCAGGGATTTTCCCCATTAACTCTAACATATTAAACTTTTCTGTTTCCAAGTGTTTCATGTGAAACAGTTGTTCTGCAGCGTGAGTAAATAGTCCGTTTTTCTGTATTTTCACCTCATCTTCTAAAAATTGATATCCTTGTTTTTTTCGTTTACGGGTTGTCACTCCATGTGCTAAAACAGTTGTTGATTCTGGATAGTTGGGATTAATAGTTAATAAACAAGCTTTAAAAAGTTGTCCCATTCCATAAAATAACAGCATTGGCTGAATGGAAAATGGCGCTGTTTTATATAATTCATAATAATTTTTACCGTGTTCTAAGTAATAAATAAATGGATAACAATTTTCAAAACCTTTTTTTTCGGCATCCTGAATCGAGGATTTTTCATAACAACGGGCAAGATAATGTTGTACGTTTTGAGATGAAAAGAAGAAACTTAATTGCTGCCAAGCACAAGGTGTATGATGCATATATTACGCTCCTTTTATTGTCTAAAAATTCTAA
This sequence comes from Bacillus sp. P4_D3, assembly GCF_056401855.1. Lineage (NCBI taxonomy): Bacteria > Bacillati > Bacillota > Bacilli > Caryophanales > Bacillaceae > Bacillus > Bacillus sp. P4_D3. Next base: position 13,979 of record NZ_JBFUIN010000059.1, on the reverse strand, counting down.
CATATTCATACTTTCTTGACAGTATTTTAACCAATTGATAAGCTACTAATAATAATTTCTGGTATTATGGGGGGAACAATTATGTGGGAATCTAAATTTGTTAAAGAAGGTTTGACTTTTGATGATGTATTACTTGTACCAGCAAAGTCAGATATATTACCAAGAGAAGTAAGTGTTAAAACAGTTTTATCTGAAAGCTTACAGTTAAACATCCCGTTAATTAGTGCAGGAATGGATACAGTAACAGAAGCTGATATGGCTATTGCAATGGCTCGTCAAGGCGGTTTAGGAATCATCCATAAGAATATGTCTATTGAGCATCAGGCAGAGCAAGTTGACAAAGTAAAGCGCTCTGAAAGCGGCGTTATTTCAGATCCATTCTTTTTAACTCCAGAACATCAAGTATATGATGCGGAACATCTTATGGGAAAATACCGCATCTCAGGTGTACCAGTTGTAAATAATTTAGATGAGCGAAAATTAGTTGGTATTATTACAAACCGTGATATGCGCTTCATCCAAGACTACTCAATCAAAATTTCTGACGTAATGACAAAAGAACAGTTAATTACAGCCCCAGTTGGTACTACACTAGGAGAAGCTGAAAAGATCCTACAAAAGTATAAAATTGAAAAGCTTCCTCTTGTTGATAATAGCGGTGTATTACAAGGGCTTATTACAATAAAAGATATTGAAAAAGTAATTGAATTTCCAAACTCTGCAAAGGATAAGCAAGGACGCTTATTGGTTGGAGCAGCAGTTGGTGTAACAGCTGATGCAATGCTTCGTATCGATGCATTAGTAAAAGCGAGTGTAGATGCAATTGTACTTGATACAGCTCATGGACATTCTCAAGGTGTTATTGAAAAAGTAAAAGAAGTTCGCGCAAAATATCCAGCGCTGAATATTATTGCTGGAAATGTTGCTACAGCTGAAGCAACGAAAGCATTAATTGAAGCTGGTGCAAATGTAGTTAAAGTTGGTATTGGACCAGGTTCTATTTGTACAACGCGTGTTGTAGCTGGAGTTGGTGTACCACAATTAACAGCAGTTTATGATTGTGCAACTGAAGCTCGTAAACATGGTATTCCAGTTATTGCAGATGGCGGTGTTAAGTACTCTGGTGATATGGTTAAAGCTTTAGCGGCAGGGGCACACGTTGTTATGCTAGGTAGTATGTTCGCTGGTGTAGCTGAAAGCCCTGGAGAAACTGAAATTTACCAAGGCCGTCAATTTAAAGTATATCGTGGTATGGGTTCTGTTGGAGCAATGGAAAAAGGAAGTAAAGATCGCTACTTCCAAGAAGGAAACAAAAAGCTTGTTCCAGAAGGTATTGAAGGACGAGTACCATATAAAGGACCTTTAGCAGATACAGTTCATCAATTAGTTGGTGGATTACGTGCAGGTATGGGATACTGCGGAGCACAGAATTTAGAATTCTTACGTGAGAATGCGCAGTTCATTCGTATGTCAGGTGCTGGTTTACGTGAAAGCCATCCTCATCACGTACAGATTACAAAAGAGGCTCCAAACTACTCATTATAATGTCTTATATGTAAATAGACGGAGATTTGATATCTCTGTCTATTTTTTTTTGATTATGTTAGAATAACGGTTATGTGAGTACAWAGWTATTGGRGGTARCARAAGTGAAAGGTATGTTTTGCAARAGATTCATTGCRWTRGTAACAGTGCTTACAATAGCTTGTAGCATGCTTGTACCATATAGCAATGCATCAGCAGAAACAGGAGCCGCTTTAAACATTGAAGCAGGTGCGGCAATTTTAGTAGAAGCGAATTCTGGGAAGATTTTATATCAAAAAAATGCAGATGAGTTATTATCAATTGCTAGTATGACAAAAATGATGAGTGAATACCTAGTGAACGAGGCTGTTGCGAAAGGGAAACTWAAATGGGATCAAAAAGTTAARRTTTCYGAATATGCRTATARSATTTCGCAAGATCGYTCATTATCGAATGTGCCTCTACGAAACGGTGAGTCTTATACAGTAAAAGAGCTATACGAAGCAATGGCAATTTATTCTGCTAATGGTGCAACAATAGCGTTAGCTGAAGCAGTTGCTGGAAAAGAAGTAGACTTTGTAAAAATGATGAATGATAAATCGAAAGAGTTTGGATTAAAAAATTATAAGTTTGTAAATTCTACGGGCTTAACGAACAAAGATTTAAAAGGACACCATCCTGAAGGGACAACTCCAGATGAAGAAAATAAAATGTCTGCRAGAGATKTMGCAATTTTAGCACAACGTCTTATTCAAGATTTCCCKAAAAYATTAGAYAYAGCAAAAATTTCAAAAAAAGTATTCCGTGAAGGTACTCCGGATCGGATCGAAATGCCTAACTGGAACTGGATGTTAAAAGGGTTAATTAAGGAATATGAAGGCGTAGATGGTCTGAAAACAGGATCAACTCCAGAAGCAGGAGATTGTTTCACTGGTACGATTGAAAGAAATGGTATGCGTTTCATTTCTGTAGTTATTAAAACAAAATCTCATACAGCAAGATTTGATGAGACAAAGAAATTATATGATTATGGCTTTGCTAACTTTGAAATGAAGAAAATGTATGAAAAAGGTTCTTCGGTTAAAGGAAAAGAAACAGTAAGAGTTGAAAATGCGAAAGATAAAGATGTAGCAGTTCAAACGAAGCAAGCTGTTTCAGTTCCGGTGCCAAAGGGAAGTAAAGACTTTTATAAAACAGAATTTAAAGAAGGAAATAAGGGACAAGAAGCACCTATGAAAAAAGGAGTTGCACTTGGCCAAATGGTTGTAACGTCTAAAGATAGTAATGACCCTGGATTTTTATCAGGAAAATCATTACAAGTAGACCTTGTAACAAAGTCTGAAGTAGAAGAGGCAGGCTGGTTCACACGTTCTATGCGCGGAATTGGTTCTTTCTTTAGTGGTATGTGGAATAGTGCTGTTGATACAGTAAAAGGTTGGTTTTAAAAGCTCCTCATTGTAGGAGCTTTTTCTTATTCCTATTTTTCATACCGACTTTATGAAAAAGTAGTGGACAAGCATCAGATAGTTAGTGGTAGAATGTAAGATTATTCTTAATTTTCTTCTTTAACGGGGGAAAGCAATTCACCTAGGGGGGTTTTTGTACATGACAAATGTAACAGGGACAGAACGTGTAAAACGTGGAATGGCAGAAATGCAAAAAGGCGGCGTTATTATGGACGTAGTTAACGCTGAGCAAGCAAGGATTGCAGAAGAGGCAGGCGCAGTTGCTGTTATGGCATTAGAGCGTGTACCTGCAGATATTCGTGCAGTAGGTGGCGTTTCTCGTATGGCAGATCCAACAATTGTTGAAGAAGTTATGGGTGCTGTGTCAATTCCGGTTATGGCAAAATGCCGTATCGGTCACCTTGTAGAAGCACGTGTATTAGAATCATTAGGGGTAGACTATATCGATGAGAGTGAAGTATTAACTCCTGCTGATGAAGTATACCATTTAAATAAACGTGATTACACAGTTCCGTTTGTATGTGGTTGCCGTGATATCGGAGAAGCTGCACGTCGTATTGCAGAAGGTGCATCTATGCTTCGTACAAAAGGTGAGCCTGGAACAGGAAACATTGTAGAGGCAGTGCGTCATATGCGCCAAGTCAATGCAGAAATCCGTCAAGTTGCGAGTCTACGTGAAGATGAGTTAATGACATATGCAAAAAATACTGGTGCTCCTTATGAAGTACTACTTGAAATTAAACGCCTTGGTCGTTTACCAGTTGTAAACTTTGCAGCAGGTGGTGTAGCAACACCAGCAGATGCAGCGTTAATGATGCAACTTGGTGCTGATGGTGTATTTGTTGGATCTGGTATCTTCAAATCAGAAAACCCAGAGAAATTTGCACGTGCAATCGTTGAAGCAACGACTCATTATGAAGATTACGAACTAATTGCAAGCCTTTCTAAAGGATTAGGTAATGCAATGAAAGGTGTCGAAATTTCAACGTTATTACCAGAACAACGCATGCAAGAGCGTGGATGGTAATTAAAGGAGATCTTTAAAATGGTGAAAATCGGTGTGCTAGGTCTTCAAGGTGCTGTTCGTGAGCATGTGAAATCAGTTGAAGCAAGTGGTGCAGAAGCTGTTGTTGTAAAGCGTATAGAACAACTTGAAGAAATTGATGGTCTTATTTTACCAGGCGGTGAAAGTACAACAATGCGCCGTCTTATTGATAAGTATGCTTTCATGGAGCCTCTTCGTACATTTGCGAGGTCTGGTAAACCAATGTTTGGTACATGTGCAGGAATGATTCTTCTTGCGAAAACACTTATTGGCTATGAAGAAGCACATATTGGTGCTATGGATATTACGGTTGAGCGCAATGCGTTCGGACGCCAAAAAGATAGTTTTGAAGCTGCACTTTCAATGAAGGGTGTGGGAGAAGACTTTGTTGGTGTATTTATCCGTGCTCCGTATGTTGTAAATGTAGCTGATGATGTTGAAGTACTTTCTACACATGGCGATCGAATGGTAGCGGTAAGACAATGTCAGTTTTTAGCTGCTTCTTTCCACCCAGAATTAACGGATGATCACCGTGTAACAGCATACTTTGTAGAGATGGTAAAAGAAGCGAAAATGAAAAAAGTTGTATAAGTAACTTGCAACTTGTATAAGATTATAGTAAATTGATGGTAACAATTTTATAAAATAAGCGTGTTGATAGGAAGTAGTAACAAATGTTGTTTCTTATAGAGAGTCGATGGTTGGTGGAAATCGATAGAAACAGTTTGTGAATCCATCCTGGAATGGAATGTGGAATATCTTTTGATTAGTAAGCATTCCCGGTGAAGAGCCGTTATTTCTACTTGAGAGGAAAGCGGTAATGCTTTCAACTAGGGTGGCAACGCGGGTTAACTTCCGTCCCTTTGTATAGGGACGGGAGTTTTTTGTGTTTTATAAAATAAAAGGAGGAGTATATAATGCTTGATATTAAATTTTTACGTACAAATTTTGAAGAAGTAAAAGCAAAATTACAGCATAGAGGCGAAGATTTAACGGATTTTGGTCGCTTTGAAGAACTTGATACGAGAAGAAGAGAGCTACTTGTTCAAACTGAAGAACTAAAAAGTAAGCGTAACGAAGTATCTCAACAAATTTCAGTATTAAAGCGTGAAAAGAAAGATGCGGAAGCTCTAATTCTAGAAATGCGTGAAGTTGGGGAAAAAGTAAAAGATCTTGATAATGAGCTTCGTACAGTTGAAGAAGATTTAGAAAGATTAATGCTATCTATCCCAAATATTCCTCATGAATCTGCTCCAATAGGTGAAACAGAGGATGATAACGTAGTAGCACGTACTTGGGGAGAAGTGAAAGAATTTACTTATGAGCCAAAACCACATTGGGACCTTGCTACTGATTTAGGGATTTTAGATTTTGAACGTGCTGGGAAAGTAACAGGAAGCCGATTTGTATTTTACAAAGGTGCTGGTGCAAGATTAGAACGTGCTTTGATTAGCTTTATGCTTGACCTTCATACTGATGAGCATGGATATGAGGAAGTATTGCCTCCTTATATGGTAAACCGTGCAAGTATGACAGGAACAGGACAACTTCCGAAGTTTGAAGAAGATGCATTCCGTATTGAAAGTGAAGATTATTTCCTAATCCCAACAGCTGAAGTACCTGTAACGAATATGCATCGTGATGAGATTGTGAGTAAAGAGCAATTGCCGATACGATATGCTGCGTTTAGCTCATGCTTCCGTTCTGAAGCAGGTTCAGCTGGTCGTGATACACGTGGTTTAATTCGCCAACACCAATTTAATAAAGTTGAACTTGTGAAGTTCGTGAAACCAGAAGATTCTTACGAAGAGTTAGAAAAATTAACAAATGATGCAGAGCGCGTGTTACAATTATTAGAGTTGCCATATCGCGTTATGAGCATGTGTACAGGAGATTTAGGATTTACAGCAGCGAAGAAATATGATATTGAAGTATGGATTCCAAGCTATGGTACATATCGTGAAATTTCTTCTTGTAGTAATTTTGAGGCATTCCAAGCGAGACGCGCGAATATCCGTTTCCGTCGTGAGCCAAATGGCAAACCGGAACATGTTCATACACTAAATGGATCTGGTCTTGCAATTGGACGTACAGTGGCAGCTATTTTAGAGAACTATCAACAAGAAGATGGTACAATTATAATTCCAGAAGTTCTTCGCCCTTATATGGGAGGAAAAACAGTTATTAAATAAGTTAAAACATTCATCGGTATGAGTGATTGGTAATTATGGACGTTGTCAGCAATGTCATAAAGGAGAGGGAAAGTAAAATTTCCCTTTCCTCATAATTTATTATAGTAGGGTTGACTAACTGTTTTTCTTTTGATATTATATTTGATGTCAATATGGAGGTATACCCAAGTCTGGCTGAAGGGATCGGTCTTGAAAACCGACAGGCGGCGAGAGTCGCGCGGGGGTTCGAATCCCTCTACCTCCTCCAGATATAATTGACAACAGCGCATATAAGTGGAGATTGGAGAACTCGTTACCAACACGTAACGAGTTTTTATTTTAAAACCAATCATAAAGTATGATGTAAGGATATAGTGTCCTTATTACACACTCATATTCCGATGATTATCTTCATAGATATGAAAGGAGTTAACATGGATCTTATTATACAAACGTTTCCTTTAGATGGAAAAACTTTATATTATGTACAATGTCCTGTCTGTAAGAACAATAGAATTTTAAACAGTGGTGCAAATGTGTCGCGCATTATAAGTGATGATACATTCCGTAAGCTTTGTGGTTGCACTTGTGATGTAAAACAGGTTGCAAAAAAAGTAGAGGTGCCAAAAGAAGCTGAAAAACCAGCTGTGCAAAAAGAAGTAACTCCAAAACGTACAGGGAAATTACTAACAGCAGTAATTAACGGGAAAGAAATGACCGTTAAAGAGATTGCTGAAACATATGATATTAGTACGAGTACTGTTCGTCAGCGTATTAATGCTGGAAAGCCAGAGAGTGAAATTATTGCTCCAACGAAAAAGAAAAAGTAATTTCATAGGAAAACCCGTGCATATGCACGGGTTTTTTATTTTACAAGTTTACGTGTTTGTTTTAAAAAATGTCCAATTTTTTTAATGATTGGTTCGACTGAATCGCCATCTTTTAAAATATCGTATTCATTAATGTTTAATCGTAAAATAGGGCATGAATTAAAGTTATTAATCCAGTTATCGTAACGTCCATGCATCTCTTTCCAATACTCGATTGGTGTTTGCTGCTCCATTGGACGTCCTCGTTCTTGAATACGATCGACAATATCATCAAACGAACCTTCTAGGTAAATTAATAAGTCTGGATGAGGGAAGTAAGGAGTCATGACCATAGCATCAAATAAACCTTTGTATGTTTCATAATCAGTTTCAGTCATTGTACCTTTTTCGTGATGCATCTTTGCGAAAATACCAGTGTCCTCATAGATAGAACGGTCTTGAACAAAACCGCCACCATATTCGAAAATTCTTTTTTGTTCTTTAAATCGTTCTGCTAAAAAGTACACTTGTAAGTGAAAGCTCCAGCGTGTGAAATCAGCATAGAACTTGTCCAAATATGGGTTGGAATCTACTTTTTCAAAAGATGTACGATAACCTAAAGCGTTAGCTAATGCAGTTGTCATAGTGGATTTACCGACACCTACTGTTCCAGCAATAGTGATAACTGCATCATTTGGTATATCATATTTTTGCCTTAAATTCATTGTTATTTCGACTCCTTCAAGAGAGTATTTTGAAGAGCGGATAAGATGACATTTAAATCATCAGGATTTCTTACAAAATCCATATCGTCTCCATTAAATTTCAATACTGGAATATCTGGATGGTCCTTTTTGAAAGCATCCATTGCTGTTTCGTAATCTTTTGTAAGCTGTAGTAAGTAATTTGGATCCATATTTTTTTCGAATTCTCTTCCGCGCATCGCAATTCGTTTTTGTAATGTTTCTAGGCTCGCTGTTAAATAAACGATGACATTTGGTACAGGCATATCTTGCGTAAGAATGCGATAAATTTGCATGTACTTGTCATATTGAGCATCTTTTAATGTACGGGATGCAAAAATTAAATTTTTAAATATATGATAATCTGCTACTACAGGCTTCCTTTGATTCAAATACTTTATGTTAATATCCTCTAGTTGTTTGTATCTATTACAAAGAAAGAACATCTCTGTTTGAAAACTCCATTCGTCGATGTCTTCATAGAATTTTCCTAAAAAAGGATTTTCATCAACAATCTCTTTTAGTAAGTGGAGTTGCATGTGAGTTGAAAGTTCCTTCGCAAGTGAAGTTTTTCCAACACCAATTGGTCCTTCAACCGTGATAAATGGTACTCCGGTCACGCTGTTTCCTCCTTTCAATCAGTGATTTACCGTGACTACTAAAAACACAAAACAGAATTATTGTAGCACAAGAGGGGAGCGAGCGGACTAATTTGATATAAAAAGTTAGAAAATAGATATGTATTAATTAAATTCTATTTGGGATGACGGTACAATATTTGCCTTTAATGTGGCCTCCATTATTTTTAAAGCATGTTCATTATCTTGCTCGTTATTAGAAGCGATGCAATCCCGTGGTACATAAAGTGTATAATTTCTCATATGGGCATCATTAGCTGTAAAAAGGATGCATATGTTCCCGGCAATTCCTGTTAAAATGAGATTTTCGATTTTCAAATAACCTAATAAAGAATTCAAAGGTGTTTCATAAAAAGCAGAATAATGTGGTTTAATAAAAATGTAATCGTCAGTATGCGGAGCAATGGCCTCGATAATATTTTTACTATACTTATTTGTACAATGAGTGATAAGTTGATCAATATCAGATCTCCAAAGTTGATAGTGATCATTGACATAAATTATTGGATAGCCCAATGATTTCATGGTGTCCTTTAATTGTAAAATGGGGTTCTTTATAATTTCACATTTCTGTGCCAGGATGGGTCCGTGGGAGAATTGAAAATCATTAATCATATCGATAATGAGTAAGGCAGTATTTTTCATATGTAATTCCCTCTCTTTCTTCTTTAGGTTGGATTGAATTTGTAAAAGTTATCCCACCTGCAAGAAATGAAAAAGTGTATTTTATTTTTGGTGAAAGGACTATATTATGGAGCGAGATATATATTTTATGCAGTTAGCAATAGAGGAAGCGAAGAAGGCGGAGGCGATACAAGAGGTACCAATTGGTGCTGTAATTGTGCTAGATGGTGAAGTGATTAGTGTCGCACATAACTTAAGAGAAACTGAACAGAGATCAATAGCTCACGCCGAACTCTTAGCTATTGATGAAGCTTGCAAAAAATTAGGGACATGGCGTTTAGAAGATGCAACGTTATATGTAACATTAGAACCTTGCCCAATGTGTGCAGGGGGAATTGTTTTATCGCGTATAAAACGGGTTGTATATGGTGCGAGCGATCCGAAAGGTGGATGTGCAGGTACGTTGATGAATCTTTTAACTGATGAGCGTTTTAATCATCAGTGTGAAGTAGTGCCTGGTGTACTTGAAGAGGAATGTGGTACGTTGTTAACGATTTTTTTTAGGGAGCTTCGTAAGAAAAGAAAAGAAGTGAAAAAACTAGAGAAAAGTAATGGTAACTAACGTATTTGCATTTTGTAAAAAAACAAGTTATACTGATAATGCCTTATCCAAGGCAACCGAATATTGGTTTTAACTTTGCCGTGCTAAGCGGGGAGGTAGCGGTGCCCTATACTCGCAATCCGCTCTAGCGAGGCTGAATCCCTTCTCGAGGTTATGCTGCTGTAAGGTCTGCCTTAAGTAAGTGGTGTTGACGTTTGGGTCCTGCGCAACGGGACCCCGTGAACCTTGTCAGGTCCGGAAGGAAGCAGCAATAAGCGGGTTTTCTCGTGTGCCGCAGGAGTGCCTGAACCGAGCTAACTGCTTGAGTAACGCTTATGGTACGTAATCGACAGAAGGTGCACGGCAGTTATATATGTATACAAAACTCACCTTTATATAAAGGTGAGTTTTTTGTATGGAAAATAACTTTTGGAATCTATAAACAGAATGAGTTATAATAAATAAGATAATAACCTTTGAGGGAGGCCGTATTTTCGTGTCATACCAAGCGTTATACCGAACATGGAGACCGCAAAAATTCGAAGATGTAGTCGGTCAAAAGCACGTGACAAAAACGTTGCAAAATGCCCTTCTTCAAGAGAAAGCTTCACATGCTTATTTGTTTTCGGGTCCGAGGGGAACAGGGAAAACGACAATTGCAAAAGTATTTGCAAAGGCAATTAACTGTGAACACGCCCCGGTAGCTGAACCTTGTAATGAATGTCCTTCTTGTTTAGGAATTACACAAGGGTCTATTTCAGATGTATTAGAAATTGATGCGGCTTCAAATAACGGTGTAGATGAAATTCGAGATATAAGAGATAAAGTAAAATATGCTCCAAGTGCTGTAGGATATAAAGTATACATTATTGATGAAGTTCACATGCTTTCTATGGGTGCCTTTAATGCGCTTTTGAAAACTTTAGAAGAGCCGCCAGGACATGTTATTTTTATTCTGGCGACAACAGAACCGCATAAGATTCCAGCTACAATTATTTCGCGTTGTCAGCGTTTTGAGTTTCGAAAGATATCAGTAAATGATATCGTTGAGAGATTATCGACGGTCGTGACAAATGAAGGTACGCAAGTAGAAGATGAAGCGTTACAAATCGTAGCGCGTGCCGCCGAAGGTGGTATGCGTGATGCCCTCAGTCTTATTGATCAAGCTATTTCTTATAGTGATGAGACGGTGACGAGTGAAGATGTTTTAGCTGTAACAGGATCTGTATCTCAGCGATATCTGGGTGACCTGGTAGAATGTATACGTGAAAATGATGTATCAAGAGCGTTACGTATTATAGATGAGATGATGAGTAAAGGGAAAGATCCAGTTCGCTTTATGGAGGATTTCATTTACTACTATCGTGATATGCTTTTATATCAAACTTCACCACAATTAGAACATATGTTGGAACGGGTAATTGTAGATGATCAATTCCGTACGTTAAGTGAAGAAATGCAACCGGAAGTAATCTATGAAATTATTCATACCCTTAGTAAGGGACAACAGGAGATGAAGTGGACAAACCATCCAAGAATATTCTTGGAAGTTGTTATGGTGCAACTGTGTCAGCAGTTTATGATGCAAGCAAACGGCGCAGATCGTTTACAAGCGATTATGAACAGGATGCAGCAGTTGGAGAAAGAGTTAGAGCAAGTTAAAAAGAATGGCGTGCCAGCTGGTGTGCAGCAGGAAGTAAGAGAGACGCGGGCAACACCAAAACCAGTACGAACAGGAAGTATGAAAATTCCTGTTGGACGTGTGAATGAAGTGTTAAAGCAAGCGAAGCGTCAAGATTTAGAACAGTTAAAAGCTGTATGGGGCGAATTATTAGGAAGGCTCAAGTCACATAACAAAGTAGCATTTGCTGTTTTATTAGAAAATAGTGAACCAGTTGCGGCTTCGGATGATACCTATGTGTTAGCATTTCAATATGAGATTCATTGTAAAATGGCTAGTGAAAATCGAGAAGCGATGGATACATTGGAACAAACTCTTTTTGAATTGTTAAGTAAAAGGTTAAATATGATTGCTATCCCAAAAAGTGAATGGGGTAAAATTCGTGAAGACTTTTTACAACGCGAAGGCGGGGATTCTGAAGAAAGCCCAGAACAAAAAGAAGATCCTCTTATAGAAGAGGCTGTAAAATTAGTAGGGCAAGAACTTATTGAAATAAAAGAGTAATAATAATGAGGAGGAATTAATTATGATGCGTGGCGGAATGGGAAATATGAATAATATGATGAAACAAATGCAAAAGATGCAAAAAGACATGGCGAAGGCGCAAGAAGAGCTTGGCGAAAAAACAGTTGAAGGTACAGCTGGCGGCGGAATGGTTACTGTTATTGCAAATGGTCATAAGCAAGTTCTTGAAGTGAAAATTAAAGAAGAAGTTGTAGATCCAGAAGATATCGAAATGTTACAAGACTTAGTATTAGCTGCAACGAATGATGCACTTAAAAAGGTTGATGAACTTTCAAACTCTACAATGGGCAAATTTACAAAAGGCATGAACTTACCAGGTGGAATGTTCTAGGAGGATATTGATATATGCATTATCCAGAACCGATATCAAAATTAATCGATAGTTTTATGAAGTTGCCAGGAATCGGACCGAAAACAGCGGTTCGATTGGCATTCTTCGTGTTAGATATGAAAGAGGATGATGTACTAGGTTTTGCGAAAGCACTTGTGAATGCAAAGCGAGATTTAGCGTATTGTTCTGTGTGCGGACATATCACTGACCGCGATCCTTGTTATATTTGTGACGATTCGCATAGGGATCAATCGGTTGTTTGTGTAGTACAAGAGCCGAAAGATGTAATTGCGATGGAAAAAATGAAAGAATATCAAGGTGTATATCATGTTTTGCGTGGTGCCATTTCTCCAATGGAGGGAATTGGACCAGAGGATATTAATATCCCGCAGTTATTAAAGAGACTGCAAGATGAAACAGTACAAGAAGTGATATTAGCAACAAACCCTAATATTGAAGGGGAAGCTACAGCAATGTACATATCCCGCCTCTTAAAGCCAACAGGAATTAAAGTAACTCGTATTGCACATGGTCTGCCAGTTGGTGGAGATTTAGAATATGCAGATGAAGTAACACTATCGAAAGCTTTAGAAGGCCGTAGAGAGATATAAGAGGAGAAGGGAAAATGTTCTTTCAAAAAAAGGGTAAGTTGCGTAAAGAGTATGACGATAAGTTAATTGTATTATTAGAAAAGGTAAAGAATGAATGGCTACGTCAGAAGAGACTGGTTGAACAAAGTGTTGAGCCGTCTCAAGATGTACTTTGTTCTTTAAAAATAGCAGAGGCGAAATGTTTTTTCTTGTTAAAAGAAGCAAAACGTCGTCCTGTGAAAATGGAACAATGGTAAAAGGTCCTGCTTTTTAAAGTGGGACCTTTTGCTTTTTATCGATTTATTTGTGAGTAACAGGGCTACTTTATTTTGGGGATATAAAGAGGAGAAAGAAAAAGTGGGAATGGAATTAGTTGTATCTAATTGCTAGTGCTTAGAAGAAATATTACTGATTAAAGGTTATAAAGATGAAGTGGTAGGAGTTATGTTATAGATGTTCTTTTTTCTTGTCTTGTCCCATACAAATGGATATGTATAGGTCATTCATAAGGAGGAAAAAATGAATTCTACAATTATTATTGTTGGCATTCTTGCTTTGGTTTTTATTTTTCTTTTTCTTGTTTTTGGTGTTTCTGCTAAACCAATACGTTTTATAGGGAAAGCACTCTTTCATGTCACTTTAGGTATAGCGTTACTATTTATTGTGAATGTTGCAGGGACATATTTCGATTTTCATATTCCAATTAACATGGGCACAGCTACAGTATCAAGTTTATTAGGGGTGCCAGGTGTTGCTGCATTAGTGATTATTAAGCTATATATAATGCCAAGATAAATTTATTTTGGCATTTTTTAAAAAAGCGTTGACTTATCGATTAGTAATATGATAAATTAATAAGCGTCGTCAGGAACGAAAGAAAAAAGTTGTTGACAGATTCAAGTCAAAATGTTAAATTATAAAAGTCGCTGAAACGCGGCATTGAACTTTGAAAACTAAACGAAACAAACAACGTGAAACGTCAATTTTTATTTTTAGATGCTAGACAAACTAACTTTATTGGAGAGTTTGATCCTGGCTCAGGATGAACGCTGGCGGCGTGCCTAATACATGCAAGTCGAGCGAATGGATTAAGAGCTTGCTCTTATGAAGTTAGCGGCGGACGGGTGAGTAACACGTGGGTAACCTACCCATAAGACTGGGATAACTCCGGGAAACCGGGGCTAATACCGGATAATATTTTGAACTGCATAGTTCGAAATTGAAAATTGAA
>NZ_JBFUIN010000058.1:0-15415 GCF_056401855.1 Bacillus sp. P4_D3 | reverse complement strand
GCTGTAAATTTAGCCATAGAAAAACTGCACCTCCAGTTGTTAGACTGTGTCTAACAACTGGGGTGCAGTTCAAAAGCAGCTCTTTTTTGTGTGTAAATAATACCTTGCCGAATTGGCAAGGTATTAAAGTTTTACTTTGTTTTGTTTAGAAGTTGATTCAGTTTCTTTTGCATTGACTGTACTTCTTGTACCTATCATAACTAAATAGCATAGTACAGCAAACAGGCAAGAAATGAAGAGTGAATGTAATAATGCCATTGCTAAACTAGCATTTGTAAATACGACTAAAATCCCTACTATAGCTTGAAGTGTAACAAGGATAAATGAAATAATCCATCCCCAGTATACTACACGCTGCTGCTTGTAATGACGAATAGCTATAAACATCGCGTAAAGTATCCAAACGAATATTAACATCGCTGCAACTCTATGCCCCATTTGGACCCACTCATGTAGTTGAGTTGGCATAGGTCTGTTTTTACTACATAAAGGGAAGTCTGGACAGGCTAAGGTAGCTCGTTCGTGACGTACTAAAGCTCCTGTGTAGACAACAATATAACTGTAAATTGTTACACCATAAATATGAAATTTCATTTTTTTGTCCATAATAAGTGAACGTGCATCAAATTTCTGATCAATTTCAAAAATAAGACACGTTAACAAGATGACAGAAGCAAATGAAATTAAGGAAATACCGAAATGAATAGCTAATACTGCAGGCATTTGTCCCCAAACAACTGCTGCCGCCCCCATTAATGCTTGTGCAACTAAAAATACGAAGGATAAAATTGCTAACGTTTTTGTTTCGCGCACATGTTTATAATATTTCCAGGACAAGATACAAAGAAGAGTAACAAGGATTCCTGCTGATCCCGATGTTAAGCGGTGACTTAGCTCAATAATAGTTTCCATTGATAAATTAGATGGAAACCATTCACCGTTACAAAGTGGCCATGATTTGCCGCATCCTTGGCCTGAACCTGTTTTTGTAACTAAAGCGCCTCCTAGTAAAACTACTAATAAATCGAGACTTGTAATGACTGCTAACCATTTAATAAAGCGTTGCAATCTCTTTCACCATCTTTCTGCTATGAAGTTATTGCGAAATATTTTCATTCCATTATGTATAGAATAAAACGTGCTACAGTCCTATGATATATAAAAAATAATAAAATAGCAAAGAAATGGAGGGCGAGGACAACCTACGTAGTATAAAGAAAAAAATGGGATTTTAAATACATATTTTAGGTGAAATTCAGGCTGTTTTGAAAAGAAATGGGGAGAATACATGCTAAATATGACAAAATAGTTTATTATAGAAGATAACATCATGTTATGATAAGGATAAACTGGAATAAAGTTTTTTAATGTTCGACACAAAAAGTTCATGTTTTCTTCACAAAATGTTCGGGAAATGTGATTTAATATATTGGAGTATGGGCGTAGATTAGTAGTAGAATGGGTTAACAATATTTCTACTGTAATAATATTGCTGTATAGAAGCGAAATATTTCACATGAAATATGTGCTTAGAAAGATGATAGGTTTAAGAGGGGGTTAAAGTGATGAACCATGCAACAAGTGAGCTGCATGATGAGTCAGCTGTTTCAAGTGTACCGGAAACAACTCGGTTACAAGATTTATCAGCGCTCGTTAAAATGGGGATTGTAAACTCAAATACACTTACTGTATTTACAGGATTTTGGTTGGCTTTACATTTTAATGGATTGAGTGTTATGGACAATCTAGATAAGCTATTTTTCACAATCGTTGGTTCTGCATTAATTATGGCTGGGGTATGTTGTTTAAATAACTACATTGACCGAGATATCGATCCATTAATGGAAAGAACAAAAAACCGTCCAACGGTAACAGGTAAATATAAACCTGGCTTTGCACTTGCATTTGGACTTGTAATTTTACTTCTTGGCTTTGCATTTTTATTACTTACTACACCGATGGCAGTGTTAATCTCATTTATTGGTGCCTTCACGTATGTTGTTTTATATACGTTATGGACGAAGAGAAAATATACGTTAAATACTGTTGTAGGTAGTATATCAGGAGCAGTTCCACCTTTAATTGGATGGGCGGCAATTGATCCGTCTTTAAATCATCCAATTGCTTGGATGTTATTTTTAATTATGTTTATTTGGCAAATCCCACATTTCCTCGCATTAGCGATGAAGCGTGTTGATGAATATCGAAATGCAGGAATCCCAATGCTTCCTGTTGTACAGGGATTTGATATTACGAAACGTCAGATTATGATTTGGACAGTATGTTTATTACCACTACCATTTTATATGAGTGGGCTTGGAATAACATTCATGGTAATTGCAACATTGCTTAACATCGGATGGATCGCATTAGGGTTTTATGGCTTCCGTAAGCAAGATGACATCAAGTGGTCCGTAAAAATGTTTGTTTATTCCCTGAATTACTTAACAATCTTATTTGTGTCAATGATTGTAGTTACATTCTTCTAAGACAACGACATAATTGGATTTCTTTACGTTGAGATTTACTTTACTTAACTATAAAGTACAATCTAATTCACAAAGAAAGTGGGGGTTGTTTGTATGAAGAAACAGTGGCGACTGCTTTCGTTCGTTTCACTGCTGGCTTTACTGTTAGGGGGATGCGGTAAAGCTTTTCAGTCTACTTTAATTCCGCAAGGGGAAGTAGCAAAAATGCAATATGATTTGCTCTTGCTAGCGAGTGCAATCATGGTAGGAGTAGTACTTGTAGTTACTATTATTTTCTTATATGTAATTGTGCGTTTCCGACAAAAAAAGGGTGAGGAAGATTATATTCCAGAGCAAGTTGAAGGAAATCACAAACTAGAAATTATATGGACAGTTATTCCGATTATTCTTTTGTTAATCTTGGCTGTTCCGACTGTTACATATACATTCAAGCTTGCTGATGTAAGTGCGATGGAGAAAAAGAATATTGATAAAGATACTATCGTTGTTGATGTAACAGCGAATCTTTATTGGTGGGAATTTTCTTATAAATCAGAAAAAATAGTAACTTCTCAAGATTTAGTTATCCCCACAGGTAAGAAAGTGTATTTGAATTTGAAGGGTGCCGATATTAAACATTCGTTTTGGGTTCCATCTTTAGCTGGGAAAATGGATACAAATACAGATAATGTAAACAAAATGTGGTTAAAGGCAGATAAATCGGGCACTTATAATGGTTTTTGCACAGAATTTTGTGGCCCATCACATTCTTTAATGCAGTTCAAAGTGAAAGCTCTGGATGAAAGCGAGTACAAAAAATGGCTTGCTGACATGAAGAAGATTGATGGGAAAAAAGAAGTAGCTTCTACAAAGGCGCAAGAAGGTCAAGAAATATTTAATAAAAGCTGCATTGGTTGTCATGCAGTTGGATCAAATGATAGTAGACCACCTTCTGCTCGTATCGCACCGAACTTAGCAAACTTTGCAGATCGCGATATGGTTGCTGGTATTGCCGAAAATAATGAAGAGAACTTAAAAAAATGGCTCAAAGATCCTGAAAATATGAAACCAGGTAATAAAATGACTGGTAAATATGGCAACTTAACGGATGATCAAATTAATGCATTAAATGCATATTTACAAACGTTAAAGATTGAAAAGTAAAGAGGGATCATTTGCGAAGGGGAGGTTGAAAACGTGAGTTCTGTAGCAAAAAAACAGGGGATGGGTGCTGTCATATGGGATTATTTAACGACAGTAGACCATAAAAAGATTGCCATTCTCTATTTAATTGCAGGTGGATTGTTTTTTGTAATAGGTGGAATAGAAGCACTATTTATTCGCCTGCAGTTAGCGATTCCTAACAATGCTTTTCTTGTTGGGGATGCCTATAATCAAGTATTAACGATGCACGGTACAACAATGATTTTCCTCGCAGCTATGCCACTCGTGTTTGCATTTATGAACGCCGCTGTACCACTTCAAATTGGAGCACGTGATGTGGCGTTCCCGTTTTTGAATTCGCTCGGATTTTGGTTATTTTTCTTTGGTGGATTATTTTTAAATTTAAGTTGGTTTTTAGGAGGAGCGCCTGATGCAGGGTGGACATCGTATGCATCTTTAGCTTTAGCCTCTAAAGGACATGGTGTTGATTTTTATGTACTCGGCTTGCAAATATCAGGTATCGGTACATTAATTGGAGGTATTAACTTCCTTGTTACAATTATTAATATGCGCGCGCCAGGGATGACTTACATGCGCATGCCGATGTTTACATGGACAACATTTGTAACATCTTCACTTATTTTATTTGCATTTCCACCATTAACTGTAGGATTAGGACTTTTAATGTTAGATCGTTTATTTGGCACAAGTTTCTTTAATCCGGCACTAGGTGGGAACACGATTATATGGGAGCATTTATTCTGGATCTTCGGTCATCCGGAAGTATACATTCTTATACTCCCAGCTTTCGGAATATTCTCAGAAATCTTCGCTACATTTTCGAAAAAACGATTATTCGGTTATTCCTCGATGGTGTTCGCGACAGTATTAATAGGATTTTTAGGATTTATGGTATGGGCGCATCATATGTTTACTGTTGGTCTTGGGCCTGTTGCAAATGCTATCTTCTCGGTTGCAACAATGGCAATTGCAGTTCCGACGGGTATTAAAATATTTAACTGGCTCTTTACAATGTGGGGTGGAAGTATTAGGTTTACAACACCAATGATGTGGGCGGTAGCTTTTATTCCATCCTTCGTTATGGGTGGAGTTACAGGAGTTATGCTTGCTTCTGCACCAGCTGATTATCAGTTTCATGATAATTATTTCGTAGTAGCACACTTTCATTATGTAATTGTTGGTGGTGTTGTATTTGGTTTACTTGCAGGTGCGCATTATTATTGGCCACTTATGTTTAATAAAGTATTAAATGAAACGTTAGGAAAGATAACATTTTGGTTATTCTTTATCGGTTTCCATTTAACGTTCTTTATTCAGCATTTCCTGGGTCTAATCGGTATGCCGCGTCGTTACTACACATATCTAGAGGGGCAAGGATTGGAAATGGGGAATATGATTAGTTCTATTGGAGCAGTGTTTATGGCTCTTGGAACGATTGTTCTTTTATTCAATGTAATAAAAACAACGGTATCAAAAGAGAAGGCTGGTCGTGATCCGTGGGATGCGCGTACGTTAGAGTGGACAATGCCAGCCCCTACACCGGAATATAATTTCAAACAGTTACCATTTGTTCGTGGATTAGATCCGTTTTGGATTGAAAAACGTGAGGGTAATAAAGAGATGACAGCAGCGGAACCGGTCGGTGATATTCATATGCCAAATTCTTCATTTTCACCGTTTATTATTTCTCTAGGTCTATTTATAGCTGCTTTTGGTGCGATGTATATGCAGGGTGGCAAAGATAAATTTTGGTTATTAGTAGCGATTATCGGTTTAATCATTACGTTTGGTACAATGTTCCTTCGTTCAGTAATTGATGATCATGGATATCATATTCATAAGGAAGATCTAGATGATAAGGGGGGCAAGGCGTAATGCATGTAGATGAGAAATTAACGAATGAAACATTTCCAGCAGAGCCTGAAAAAGCAACCCTTGAGGGGAAAAATAAGTTTGTTGGTTTTTGGTTATTTCTTGGAGGCGAAACAGTGTTGTTCGCTTCCTTATTTGGMACATATTTAGCGTTAAAGAACTCTACAAATGGTGGACCAACATCTCAAGAGATGTTTCAAATGCCACTCGTTTTCATAATGACGATGCTTTTGTTAACAAGTAGTTTAACGAGTGTATACGCAATGTATCATATGAAAAATTTTAACTTTAAGAAAATGCAACTTTGGTTACTTGTAACAGTGTTGCTTGGCTTAGGATTTTTGGGGTTTGAAATATATGAGTTTTATCATTATACGCATGAATTTAAGCATACTATGAGAAGTAGTGCATTTGGTTCTGCATTTTATGCTCTTGTTGGTACACACGGGCTCCACGTGTTGTTTGGATTATGTTGGATTTTAACATTAATCTTTAGAAACGCGAAGAGAGGTTTAAATTTATACAACGCACCAAAGTTTTATGTTGCATCAATTTATTGGCACTTTATTGACGTAGTTTGGGTGTTTATTTTCACTGTAGTATATTTGATGGGAATGGTGGGATAAACAATGGCGGTTAAGCAAACGAATAATCCTAAGGTGGATCTTGTTTATCGGAAGAGAAAAAGTGCAGAGGAAATGAAGCACCAAGTTGTTACATTTTCACTAATGATTTTTTTAACATTAGTTGCATTTGCAGCGGTGGCATATCCGAAAACATTTAGCCCGATTTTTTCGGTTCCATTTATATTATTGTTAGCAGTCATTCAAGTTATATTTCAGTTATATTATTTCATGCATATGAGTCATAAAGGGCATGAAGCGGCGAGTTTCTTCTTGTACTCTGGATTGTTAATTGGTTTATTAACAATATTAGCCTTTATGACAATTGTGTGGATTTAAACAGTGATAGTAGGGGGCTCTGATTTATCATAGCCCTCTTTTTATATGAAATATAAGGATTTTGAAAAGGTAGGTGTGGAAATGGAAAACTTATGGGTATTTGGTTTTCAAGCTTTATGGAGTCCAATTTTTTTATTATTTATGATCTCGATTCTTATTAGTTATTTTTTAATTATTGGACCATATAGAACGCGATTTGAAAATGCGACGAAGGTAAGTAAGAAGCAAATTTTTTATTTTACGACCGGGATTGTTCTTTTGTATTTTGTAAAGGGAGGACCTATTGATTTAATTGGTCATATTATATTTAGTGCACATATGTTTGAGATGGCAGTAATGTATATTGCGGTGCCGCCGTTATTACTGCTTGGTATACCAGTTTGGTTATATCGTTATATTACTTCTTTTAAGTTCATTCAAATTGTGATAAAGTTTTTTGCTAAGCCGCTTATTGCGTTGTTTGTATTTAATGGCCTGTTTTCCTTTTATCATTTGCCAATTGTTTTTGATGCAGTAAAACAAAGTCAAATAGCGCATCCGATTTGCCTTGCTATATTGTTTTTTGCAGCAATGATGATGTGGTGGCCGATGTTAAATCCGCTGCCAGAATATCAAACTTTAAGTGATATTAAGAAGCTTGGTTATATGTTTGCTAATGGTATGTTATTAACGCCAGCTTGTGCGTTAATAATTTTTGCGACTGCACCATTATTTGCAACATATACAGATCCGGCCGCTTGGATGAAGGCAATGGAACTCTGTGTACCGGCGGGTACTTTATCAGATTTAAATATAACTGGACCAGAATTTTTACATTGGATGCCGGTAGTACAAGACCAGCAAACAGGTGGTATCATTATGAAAATTGTCCAGGAAATAGTGTACGGTACGATTATCGGTTATGTGTTCTTTAACTGGGCACGTAGAGAGCGTGAAAAGGATAAAGAGCAGCTGCAAGAGTTACCTCCTTATTTGCAGACGAAATAAAAACTAGCGCATCGTGTTAATGCGCTAGTTTTTTTGTTATTCAATAATTTGAAATTCTTTCAACTCTTTTTCAATATTTTGTAGGAGTTGTTCGCTTTTTTGAAGTACATTCGTTGGGAAAATCTCATCATCTCCATATTCAACGCCATGAGGATAATAATGTTTTCCTAATAAGGGTGGCAATAGTTTTACTTGAGCGTGTCTGCCGCCGATGTCACCTTCAACAGCAAATCCTTGTACACGTAAATAATAAATATCCTTTAATATTTCAAATTTATAATCATATGTAACGCGTTCGTAATCCCATTGTCCAGCAAGTACAAAATGATTGTTTTCCATAATCTCAGTTAAAAGAGTTAAATCAACGACTGCATCATTAAAGTTTGTATTTGTAAATTGCATAGAATACCTCCTTCTTTTAATGTTAGTGCATTATTTTTATAATAGTATGAATAATAAGAAAGTGCAATTCATATTGCGAGAAAAGGGATATTCCAGACTTTTTTCGTGAAAATATGATATAGTGAAAAGAGTACGGTACACACAAAAAAGGAAAGAAAAGGATTTGTGTATATCTCGATTTTATGCTTTGTTCAGGAGGTATATCGTTTGAAGAAATTATTGCGTATCGTAATGATTACATTTTTAATTTTAGCTGTTGATTTATACGGGAAGTTACTCGTATCACAATATATATTAACCCCATCTCACTCTAAGCAAGAAAATAAAATTGTGAAAAAGAAGAAGCAAGTAAATGAAGAATCCACAGATACTGTTTTAAGTATGATTGGTGGGGACTCTGAGAATTTATTAGCGAAGTGGGGCGAGCCGTCTCGAATAGAGCCGTCTGCTTATGGATATGAATGGTGGGTGTATAACCAAGATTTAGCTCAGTATGTTCAATTTGGAGTTGCTGAACGTAAAGTTGTAACGGCGTATGTTGCTGGTGAGCAAGTTAAGGTGGCTCCCTATTATATAAATGAAAAGTATGAAGAGGTATATAAAAAGAATCCACTTTCACATGAGATTTCATTAAAAAGAGGAAAGAATAGTTATCAATTTGAGTTATCTGATACGGAAGTAATGGAACAACCGCTAGTACCTGTAGAAGATGGATGGGCACAATTATACTTTGATCACTTTACACATGAGCTTGTTGGTCTTCGTTATATGGATGATGAAACGTTATTACGACAAAGACCATATCAACTTGTTTATTCAGGTGAATTAATAGCGGAACAGCCGCTGACGCCAGAAAAAATGAAGCAAGTTGAAAATGGGAATATGCAACAAATTCTCGATTTAACAAATGTTATTCGAAGTCGTCATCAATTACCGTTGTTAACATGGGACCAACAAACTGCAGATGTTGCATTTGGCCATAGTAAAGATATGAAGGATAATAATTATTTTTCACACGATTCACCTACTTTTGGTACGTTAGGAGATCGTTTGCAACGTGGGCAAGTGGCTTTTCAACTTGCTGGTGAGAATATAGCGGCGCAACATAGTGATGGAATTGCGGCGGTACAAGGTTGGTTAAATAGTGAGGGTCACAGAAAGAATGTATTAAATGAACAATTTACTGGATTAGGTGTTGGGGTATATGATAAATTTTATACTCAAAACTTTATCCGAAAATAAAATGAAACTTTAATCAGTGGGAGTCTTACTGTCCACAAATAGGGAGATAAAAAGGTGCATGAATCGTCTAAAAATAGGCGAACCATGTGCCTTTTTTTTCTTACAATATAGTAGATATACATGAAGAGGTGAGGATTATGCCAACAACAAAAGGGCCGTTACATCCATYGGTTCAACAGTTTAAAGAGTTTGTAAACCATCACCCTAAAATGGTTCATGAGGTTAGAAGTGGTCAAAAAACTTGGCAGCAATTTTATGAAGAATGGTACTTACTTGGTGAAGAAGATCAAATATGGACAGCGTATAGACCTGATGGAGCACCTGCTTTTTCTTCGGTAAAAGAAAATAAAGAAGAAAAAGAAAGTCGAACAGAAGAGGAAAAAACTGCTGATGTGATGGGGCAAATGCTTTCTTTCTTTAAAAAGTTAGACGTAGAGCAAATGCAACATCATTTAGCAAATGTAACGAGTGCGATTGGTAGCGTGCAACAAGTTATCCAACAATTTCAAGGGAACCGCGCGCAGCCAGAACAAAGTACTTCTGAAAATAATCCTTTTTTCTTTCAAAAGGATTAGGGGGAAAGAGGATGAGAGCAGAGCTTATGGAGTTTATAAAAGCTGATGAGGATTTAGCTCGCTATATTCGGGAACAGCCATACTGGTACCGGAAATTGACGCGTAACCCAGAAGAAAAAGAAGCTTTTGAGTTAGCTGCCATGCAGCATTTCAAAAAAACGATACCAGATAAAGTGGAAAAATTTCAAAATCAATTGGCGGTTGCTTCAATTATGATTGATATGTTCCAGTATATGAAGCAGCAAAATACGACGTAATTGGAAGGGAAAACTATGTCCGTTATGCAAAACTTTTGTTACAATAGAATCGCATTATTTAAAAAAGGAGTTGCAGCATGACGGAAATTTGTTTAGTACGACATGGACAAACTGATTGGAACTTTCAAGAGATTATTCAAGGGCGCGAAGATATTCCACTTAACGAGGTTGGGAAGAAGCAAGCGAGTCAAAGTGCAGCTGCCTTGCAAGCGGAATCGTGGGATATAATTATAAGTAGTCCGTTAATTAGAGCGCAAGAAACAGCTAAGGAAATTGCTGGGGCTATTGGATTACCATCTATTTTATTAGATGAGCGATTTATGGAACGTAATTTTGGGGAAGCTTCTGGGAAACCAGTTGCGGCCGTTAGAGAGTTAATTGCAGAAGGTAATGTAGAAGGAATGGAGCAGGATAAAGAAATTGTAGAGCGCTGTTTTACGGCTTTACAAGAGGTTGCAGTAGCACATGGAGATAAACGTATTATCATTGTTGYGCATTCACATGCAATAAAAGCTATTTTACACGCAATTGCACCAGATGAAATTACATTTAAAACGCCGTTAAAAAACGCATGTATTAGCTACGTGAAAGAGAATAGCGGGAAATGGGATGTTCTTAAATATAATATTGCGGAGCATATTAGTGTATAAGAGTGCAAGGGGATGGTA
This sequence comes from Bacillus sp. P4_D3, assembly GCF_056401855.1. Lineage (NCBI taxonomy): Bacteria > Bacillati > Bacillota > Bacilli > Caryophanales > Bacillaceae > Bacillus > Bacillus sp. P4_D3. The sequence goes on along the minus strand of NZ_JBFUIN010000058.1, from coordinate 4,797 downwards.
TGAAAAGTAGTTAGTATCATATCTTTCTTTTAGGTGAGACACTTCAATTAGTAGTTCTGTTCCAAATGTGTTATGATGAATACTCGGAGGTGTCTCTCATGATTGTAGCGACGCTGGAAAGCGTATTGATTTTAGATAAGGCAGAGCAGCTTGCAAAAGCGATTATCTGTTCAGATATAGCAGAAGATTATCGTAAGTATTATAAGGATTTACAAGAAGATATAGAGGTCCAGACGCTAATTCAGCAATTTACAGTGATGAAAGAGCGATACGAAGAAGTGCAACGTTTTGGTAAATATCATCCTGATTATACTTTCGTTTCAACGAAAATGAGGGAATTAAAGCGTTCTGTAGATATGCATGATAAGGTTGCAGCCTTTAAAAGAGCAGAAACTGCTTTACAAAAGTTATTAGATGAAGTTAGTGTAGCAATAGGTTCTGAGGTGTCATCTTCCGTTAAAGTCCCAACAGGAAATCCGTTTTTTGATGCGGGTGGCTGTGGCGGTGGTTGTGGTACCGGAGGCGGTTGTGGTTGTAAAAAAACGGGGTAATTTACCCTGTTTTTTAGAATATAGAAGAAAACGTATACAGAGTTTGTCCTTTAATGTCATAAATTTTTGATTGGTTTTCATAAAATATAAGAATATAAGTTTTTAAAAGGAGAAGATGGAGAAGATTATGTTCGGGCAACGACAAAGTATGATTGTTTATTTACATTCATTGAAACATGCCAAGATTTTAAGGAAATATGGTAACATTCATTACATATCAAAACGTTTGAAATATGCCGTTGTATATTGTGATATGGAACAAATTGAGCATATGATGCAAAAATTGAATAAACTTCCTTTTGTGAAAAAAGTAGAACAGTCGTATCGCCCATTTTTAAAAACAGAATTCGAAAATTCGCGTCCTGATCGGGCAAAAGAATACGATTATAGCTAAGTGAAAAAATCCCCTGCTAAATTTAGCAGGGGATTTTTTTATTTGAAATAACGTGTTATTTCATTGGAGGAATGAAATTGTTCATTCGTAAAATACCAATTAGATGATTAAAAAATAGTTCTTTTTCAGGGAAAGTTGTTGATGGTTTTACAGTAAAGGGAGTAACTTTTTTCCCTATTTGTTCCGCCATTTCTTCAAATAAAACGACACGTTTACTTTTCTTATTTTCCAGTAAAGGAATGCCTTCACGACATATGTATAATGGTTGGAAATCACCAGTAGTTGTCGGTTTTAGTATTACAACAAGTGAACACATTTTTTTTTCGTTTTTTACAGTTTCGAATTGTAGCATATGTGTTACACGTTCTTGGTTTGTTTTGGCAATTTCAAGTAATTCATATAAGTCAGAGTAGCCTTCTCCGAGTTCTATAAAGCGTTGAATCATATTTTTTCCTCCTCTTTCTTTTACTGTACCATCTCACTTTTTAAATGAAAAGTAGACAAATAAAAAAACCCTGCAAAGCAGGGCCCTTCTAATACTAGTATGTACTACTAGTAAGAAGGCAAAGGGAGAGGAGAAACCGGAGGAAGAACTTATGGGGAAACGTAAGTCTTCTCCGCGGTTGGCAACAACATCGAAGATGATGTTGTTATATTTATTTATGTCCAATCTGAATGAAGATATACATAATGAAATTAAAATTTATGTTAGGCTTTTTATTTTTCTTTTTTTTATTTTATGATAGGATAAAAAAGGTAAAGTGGAACTGATGTACATAAAGGGTTTTTGTTCGCAAATAGTGAGATGAATATGCAAGAAATAGCGAACGGTTATTTTAACTAAAGTTCTCTATAGGTTAAGTAACGAATTAGTGAAGAATTGTATGGTTTGGTAGCGGTTACTGACTTGAGATGGATTTACTGTAATCGCTCGATAGATTGAAATAAAGGTAGTGACAACAGATGAGAGTAGTTTCAGGAAAATGTAAAGGGCACCCACTTAAAGCGGTACTTGGTAATACAACACGTCCAACGACAGATAAAGTGAAAGAATCTATTTTTAATATGATAGGTCCTTATTATGATGGTGGTATCGCTCTTGACTTATTTGGTGGTAGTGGTGGTCTTGGAATTGAGGCCATAAGTAGAGGGATTGATAAAGCGATTTTTGTTGACCGAGATAGTAAAGCGATAAAAGTCATTCATCAAAATTTAGAAAGCTGTAGAATACAAGAACAAGCTGAAGTGTATCGAAATGATGCGGAACGGGCGGTAAAGGCGCTTATAAAGCGTGAAATATCATTCGATCTTATACTAATAGACCCTCCATATAAAGGTCAAAAAATTGTGTCTTTAATTAGTGTGATCGATCAACATGGATTGTTAAATAAAGATGGCATCATTATGGCAGAGCATGGGGATGACGTGGTTTTACCTGATTCCATAGGGGAACTTGTAAAAGTACGGGCAGAAAACTACGGGATTACAGCAATTTCGATTTATAAGTATGAAGGTGAGGGGACAGAATGACAAGTATAGCTATTTCTTCAGGGAGTTTTGATCCAATTACCCTTGGACATTTGGATATTATTAAAAGGGGAGCAAAAGTATTTGATGAAGTATATGTAGTTGTTTTAAACAATTCATCAAAAAAACCATTCTTTTCGGTAGAAGAACGCCTAGAGTTAATTCGAGAGGCGACAAAGGATATACCGAATGTAAAAGTTGATTCACATAGTGGATTATTGGTGGAATATGCAAAAATGCGTAATGCAAATGCAATATTACGTGGTTTGCGAGCGGTTTCTGATTTTGAATATGAGATGCAAATTACTTCAATGAATCGAAAATTAGACGAAAATATCGAAACCTTCTTCATTATGACAAATAATCAATATTCATTTTTAAGTTCAAGTATTGTGAAAGAAGTTGCGAGATATGGGGGAAGTGTAGTAGACCTTGTTCCTCCGATTGTAGAGCGTGCTTTAAAAGAAAAGTTTCAAACCCCGTTAAAGTGAACGGGGTTTTTCTTTATGAATGCGTAAAAACAATAAGATAACATATAAATATAAACAAAATAAGGTGAAGATTGGTCCGTAGTGTATAAATGATGTCCAAATATCAGTTAGTGTGTAAGAATGATTCAATAAAAATACGGGAAGATCTTCTTGCGTAGGCGAGAAAGAATGAACCTTTTCATAAAATGGCCCCCAAAATATAAAAGTGAAAATAGGAGCGAGAATACTTTGGATAATTCGAGCTAAAAAATATGGTTTAAAGCGGATATCTGTCTCCGCTAATATGCTTGCTACTTGTGCCTGAATAGAAAGGCCGCTAAATGCTAAAATGAAGCTTGTTACCATCGCTTGTTGAAGAAGTGTTGATTCATTAATTTGACTAATCATTTGGCTTCCAAGCGTCATTTCAAAAATACCGGATAATATCGGAATACTAAATTGGGATGTAAGTTGGAAGAATGATAAAATATGTTGCATAATAAAAGAAAGCGCTTCTGTAATTTCGAAAACAGTAATCATTTTATTTAAAACAGAGAATAAAATAATAAACCCACCAATCATGAGYAATGTTTGAATAGAAGAAACGATAGCGTCACCGAGTAGTTTTCCAATCGGTCTTTTTTCTTGCATACGTGTTTGGTGGAGGATGGAAAAAGGGTTTTGAAAGGCACGCTTTTGATTCGTATGTTTGTCTTTTATGTAAGTATCGTTATTACCATAAAAGCGCATAAGTAATCCGACGATAAAGTTACTTATATAATGTGCTGCTGCTAATACGAGCCCTAATTTCGGATTATTGAAAAAACCAATAGAAACCGCTCCGAAAATAAAAAGTGGATTAGAAGAATTTGTGAAAGATACGAGTCGTTCCGCTTCGATTTGTGTTAGTTGATTGCTCTTGCGTAGTCTAGCGCTTAATTTGGCGCCAGCGGGGAATCCTGAAGCCATTCCCATTGCCCAAACAAACCCACCTACCCCTGGAACACGAAACAGTGGACGCATTAGTGGTTCTAATATAACACCGATAAATTTTACAATACCAATACTGATTAGAAGTTCCGCAATGATGAAAAACGGTAGTAGTGAAGGGAATACAACTTCCCACCATATATTTAACCCGCGAATGGAAGCTTGCAAAGCAGCTTGGGGGTGAAGTACAAGAGAAAAGGTTAAAAATAACATTGATATGGTAAGAAAAGCAGTTTTCCATTTTTCGTACATGTAAGAAAATCCCCCTTTGTCCCAAAAACGTTCATTTCAGTATACGTGGATATGTGGTGAATTTAGACCATAAGTATGAAAAAGGAATGAAAAAAATTAAAGGGTGAGAAAAATGAAGGAACCAAAAATCGGTTTAGCGCTTGGATCCGGAGGTGCAAAAGGTTTTGCTCACATAGGGGTAATAAAAGTATTAAGGGAAGCTGGTATCCCTATTCATATGATAGCAGGTAGTAGTATAGGAGCGTTAATTGGTACATTCTATGCAGCGAGTTGTGACGTTGAAAGACTGTATAAATTGGCAGCTGTTTTTAAAAGGAAATATTATTTGGATTTTACAATTCCTAAAATGGGATTTATTGCTGGAAAACGTATTAAAGATATGATTAAAATGTTTACATATAATAAAAATTTAGAAGAGTTAGATATCCCGACGGCTGTTGTGGCTACTGACATTTTGAAGGGGGAAAAAGTTGTTTTTACAAGCGGTCCGATTGCGGAGGCGGTTCGAGCTAGTATATCTGTGCCAGGGGTGTTTGTTCCAGAGAAAATAGATGGCCGCTTATTAGTGGATGGAGGGGTAATTGACCGTATTCCCGTATCGGTTGTAAAAGAT